>NZ_JBEYFC010000530.1:0-5952 GCF_040634175.1 Streptomyces sp. NPDC007162 | reverse complement strand
GGCGCGCCCGACCACCTCGGCCGCGCCGCGGGCCCCTCACCGAGCGACCCCACCCCACCACGCACCGCCGGGGAAGCCTCCCCCGACCATCGCCTTCGGCACCAAGACAACGAAACGGCGAAGCGGCACGGCGGCCCGCACGCTCGACCGGTCCCACCCGGCCTTCCACCGCGCACACGACCAGGGGAGCCTCCCCTCGACCGCCGCCTTCGGCGGCAAGACCGCGAAGCGGCACGGCGGCCCGCACGCTCGACCGGTCCCACCCGGCCTTCCACCGCGGACACGGCAGGGTGGTGGCGCGCGCCGTCGTGGCGGTGGTCTCCCGGGTCGGCGGCGGCCTCTGTGGTGCGGTGGTGAGCTTCCGGTCGGTTCACCTGCGCCCGGCGGCGCGCGGGTTGACGGCTCCCGCCCGCGCACGCGCAGCGGCCCCGTTCCGGGTGCGGGGAACGGGGCTGCGGTCGGTGTCGGCTACTTCAGGCCGGCCTGCGCGCACGCCGTCTTGTACGCGGCGGTGCAGATCTGCGAGATCTTGTAGATGCCGTCCGCGACGACGGTGTCCTTGATCTTGCTCTTCGTGACGGCGTTGACCTGCACCAGCTGGGCCGGGATGTCCTTGGTGGTGGGGCTGTCGACGGTGTCCTGGGTGAGCGCGTCGAACTGGATGTCCTTGCCCTGCACCTTGTAGACCGCCATCTCGGCGGCGGCCTCGGCCTCGTCCGGGTACGGCTTGTAGACGGTCATGTACTGGTCGCCGCTGAGGATCCGGTGGATGGCGTCGAGGTCCGCGTCCTGGCCGGTGATCGGCGGCATGCTGGTGACGCCGGCCGCCTTGAGCGCCTTGACCACGCCGCCCGCCATGGCGTCGTTGGCGGAGTAGACGGCGGCGATGTTGTCCTTGCCGATCGTGTTGATCGCCCTGGTGACCTCCTGCTGGGCGATCACCGGGTCCCAGTCCTTGGTGTCGTACGAGTCCGCGATCGTCACCTTGCCGGTCAGCTCGGACACGGCACCCGTCTTGAACTGCTTGGCGTTGGGGTCGGTCAGCGAGCCGTTGACCATGATGACCTTGTCGGAGCTGTCGACGTTCGAGCCGAGGCCCTCCAGGAGGGTGCGGGCCTGCACCTCGCCGACGAGCTCGTTGTCGAAGGAGACGTAGGCGTCGATGGGGCCCTCGGCGAGACGGTCGTAGGCGATGACCGGGATGCCGGCGTCCTTGGCCTTCTTCACCGTGCCGGCGATGGCGTGCGAGTCGACCGAGTCCAGGATGATCACGTCGACCTTGTCGTCGATCATCTTCTGCATCTGCTTCGCCTGCGCGGAGGCGGAGGACGCGGCGTTCTCGTAGTCGACCTTGCCCTGGTTGTTCGTGAGCTCGGCGATCTTCGACTTCATGATCGGGTAGTCGAAGTTGGTGTACCGGGTGTTGATCTTGTCCGGCATCAGCACGCCCACCGTGATGTCGTTGCCCTTGGTCGGTGTCGCGGTGGTAGACGATCCCGTCGCGTTGAGCACGCCGCAGCCGGCGAGCGAGAGGGTCATCGTGGACGCGGCCACGAACATGGCTATACGACGCATACGGGGGCTCACTTCAGGTGCGTTCCGGACATGGGGCGGCTTGCGACCCAGATGTCTCAAAAGACAACGCGTACGCCACACCCGACGTCAAGCGATACTACTTAACGAGTGCGCAACACCACGCTCCGCTGACCCTGTGAAGACTATGCGGAACCGCCTCCAGGCACTCTCTACGGGCCCTCCATCCAAAGGGAGTTCACGGGCAGGCAAAGATCAGTACAACCAAGTCCTTTCCACGCGAGTCGACATCCGCACCGGCCGCCCCCGGAACCCGGAAACGACCAAAGGATCGAACGAAGCCAGCCAGACACACCGTGACGTGTTCGCCGGCCGGTGACACGCGAAGGGGCCCGGAGGTGCGATCACCTCCGGGCCCCTTCGCGTACGTGCGTCGCGGTCAGTCCTTGGCCTTCTTCGGGCGCCACACCACCAACGCACTGGTCTGCTGCACCTCCTGGTACGGCACCAGGTCACGGCGGTAGGAGGCGTGCACCGCCGCTTCCCGTTGCTGCATCGCGGCCGCCGCGCCGTCCACCGCCGCCTGGAGTTCGGCGACGCGCTGCTGGAGCGCGACGACCTGGTTCTCCAGTTCGATGATGCGCTTGATGCCGGCCAGGTTGATGCCCTCGTCCTGCGACAACGCCTGCACCTGGCGGAGCAGTTCGATGTCGCGGGCGGAGTAACGGCGGCCCCGCCCGGCCGTGCGGTCCGGGGAGACCAGGCCGAGGCGGTCGTACTGGCGCAGCGTCTGCGGGTGCAGTCCGGAGAGCTGGGCCGCCACCGAGATGACGTAGACCGGGGTCTCCTCGGTCAGTTCGTAAGGTCCCCGAAAACTGTCACTGCGTCGACGGCCGTCCATCTCGTCATGCTCCCTTCGCGGCCTCGAACAGCTCGGCCCGCGGGTCCTCGCCCACGGTCGCCTCGCGATACGCCTCCAGCGCGTCACGAGCCTTCCCCGACAGGTCCTTGGGGACACTCACCTCGACGGTGACCAACAGGTCGCCGCGGGTGCCGTCCTTGCGGACCGCGCCCTTGCCACGGGCGCGCATGGTGCGGCCGTTGGGCGTGCCCGGGGGCAGCTTCAGGGTGACCGGCGGTCCGCCCAGGGTCGGGACCCTGACCTCGCCGCCGAGGGCCGCCTCGGTGAAGGTCACCGGGACGGTCACCGTGAGGTTGTCCTCCTTGCGGCCGAACACCGGGTGGGTGTCGACGTGCACCATGACGTAGAGGTCACCGGCCGGGCCGCCGCGCTCGCCCGGCGCGCCCTTGCCGCGCAGCCGGATGCGCTGGCCATCGGTCACCCCGGCGGGGATGCGGACCTGCATGGTCCGGGACGACTTGGCGCGTCCGCTGCCCTTGCAGTCGGGGCAGGGGTTCTCCGCGATCAGGCCGCGGCCCTTGCAGTCCGGGCAGGGATCGGTGAGCGAGAAGCCGCCGCCGGATCCCCGCGCCACCTGTCCGGTGCCGACGCAGGTCGGGCACACCCGGGGTGTGCCGTTCGCGTCGCCGGTGCCCGAACAGGCCTTGCAGGGGGCCTGCGAGGACATCCGCAGCGGAACCGTGGCCCCCTCGATGGCCTCCGTGAAACTGAGCGTGACCTCGGACTCGATGTCCTGGCCGCGCCTCGGCTGGGTACGCGTGCCCGCGCCCCCGCCCCGGTTGAACAGGCCCCCCAGGACGTCGCTGAAGCCGCCCCCGCCGAAGCCGCCGCCCCCGCCCTGGGCGGTGCCCCCGAAGAGGTCGCCCAGGTCGAAGTTGAAGCTGCCGCCGCTCGCGCCCGGCCCGGGGCGGAAGCCGCCGTTGCCGAAGAGGGTGCGTGCCTCGTCGTACTCCTTGCGCTTCTTGGGGTCGCCGAGGACGTCGTTCGCCTCGGAGATCTCCTTGAAGCGCTCCTCGGCCTTGGCGTTGCCCTTGTTGGCGTCCGGGTGGAACTCGCGGGCGAGCTTCCGGTACGCCTTCTTGATCTCGGCCTCGGTGGCGTCCTTGGGGACGCCGAGGACCTTGTAGTAGTCCTTCTCGATGAAGTCCTTGGTGCTCATCCCCGACGCCCCTCCTTCCAGTCAGCAGTTACGACTTCAGCCCTCCTCAGGGCCGTTGTCCTTCTTCTCGTCCCCGGCCGCCGGGGCCTCGTCGGCTCCTTCGGCCTTCGCCGGCGTCGCCCCCGGCTGCGGTTCGGCGACCGCCACCCGCGCGGGGCGGATGGTGCGCTCCCCGATGCGATACCCGGGCTGCAGAATCGCCACGCACGTCGTCTCGGTGACGTCCGGCGCGTAGCTGTGCATCAGCGCCTCGTGGATCGTCGGGTCGAAGGGCTCGCCCTCCTTGCCGAACTGCTGCAGGCCCATCTTCGCCGCGACCGTCTCCAGCGACTCGGCCACCGACTTGAAACCGCCGACCAGCTCGCCGTGTTCCCGGGCGCGGCCGATGTCGTCGAGCACGGGCAGGAGTTCGGTCAGGAGGTTCGCGATGGCGATCTCCCGGACCGTGATCCGGTCCCGCTCCACACGGCGGCGGTAGTTCTGGTACTCGGCCTGCAGACGCTGGAGGTCCGCGGTGCGCTCGCCGAGCGCGGTGCGTACCTGGTCCAGCTGTGCCGTCAGACCGGCCAGCTGTGCGCTTGAGTCCCCGGCCGGGGCCGCCCCCTGTGCGGGAGCGGCCTTCGGCTCGGCGTCGTCGGGGGTGGCGCCGGAGGGGACGTCGGGCTTCTCCTCGAAGCCCGGGGTCTCCTCCGTCACGCGGCACCGTCCTTGCGCTCGTCGTCGACGATCTCGGCGTCCACCACGTCGTCGGCTCCGTCACCGGCGGGGGCACCGCCGGCCGCGGCACCGGCGGCCTGGGCGTCGGCGTACATGGCCTGACCCAGCTTCTGGGAGACGGCCGCGACCTTCTCGGTGGCGGTACGGATCTCGGCGGTGTCCTCGCCCTTGAGCTTCTCCTTCAGCTCGGTGAGGGACTCCTCGACCTCGGTCTTGATCTCGCCCGGGACCTTGTCCTCGTTGTCCTTGAGGAACTTCTCGGTCTGGTAGACGAGCTGCTCGCCCTGGTTGCGGGTCTCGGCGGCCTCGCGGCGGCGGTGGTCCTCCTCCGCGTACTGCTCGGCCTCCTGGCGCATCCGGTCGACCTCGTCCTTCGGCAGCGAGGAGCCGCCGGTGACGGTCATCTTCTGCTCCTTGCCCGTGCCCAGGTCCTTCGCGGTCACGTGCATGATGCCGTTGGCGTCGATGTCGAAGGAGACCTCGATCTGCGGGACACCGCGCGGGGCCGGCGGCAGACCGGTCAGCTCGAACATGCCGAGCTTCTTGTTGTACGCCGCGATCTCGCGCTCGCCCTGGTAGACCTGGATCTGCACGGAGGGCTGGTTGTCCTCGGCGGTGGTGAAGATCTCGGACCGCTTGGTCGGGATCGTCGTGTTCCGCTCGATGAGCTTGGTCATGATGCCGCCCTTGGTCTCGATACCGAGGGACAGCGGGGTCACGTCGAGGAGCAGGACGTCCTTGACCTCACCCTTGAGGACACCGGCCTGGAGCGAGGCGCCGATGGCGACGACCTCGTCCGGGTTCACACCCTTGTTGGCCTCCTTGCCGCCGGTCAGCTCCTTGACGAGCTCGGCGACGGCGGGCATACGGGTGGAGCCGCCGACGAGGACGACGTGGTCGATCTCGCCGAGCTGGATGCCGGCGTCCTTGATGACGTTGTGGAACGGGGTCTTGCAGCGCTCCAGCAGGTCCGCGGTCAGCTGCTGGAACTGGGCGCGGGTGAGCTTCTCGTCGAGGTGCAGGGGGCCCTCGGCGGAGGCGGTGATGTAGGGCAGGTTGATCGAGGTCTCCGTGGAGGACGACAGCTCGATCTTGGCCTTCTCGGCGGCCTCGCGGAGGCGCTGGAGGGCCATCTTGTCCTTGCCCAGGTCCACGCCGTGGCCGGCCGCGAACTGCTTGACCAGGTAGTCGACGACGCGCTGGTCCCAGTCGTCACCACCGAGGTGGTTGTCACCGTTGGTGGCCTTCACCTCGACGACGCCGTCGCCGATCTCCAGGAGGGACACGTCGAAGGTGCCGCCACCGAGGTCGAAGACGAGGATCGTCTGGTCGTCCTTGTCGAGGCCGTACGCCAGCGCGGCGGCGGTGGGCTCGTTGACGATGCGCAGGACGTTCAGGCCCGCGATCTCGCCGGCCTCCTTCGTCGCCTGGCGCTCGGAGTCGTTGAAGTAGGCCGGGACGGTGATGACCGCGTCGGTCACCTTCTCGCCCAGGTAGGCCTCGGCGTCCCGCTTGAGCTTCTGCAGGATGAACGCGGAGATCTGCTGGGGGTTGAAGTCCTTCCCGTCCAGCTGGATCTTCCAGTCGGTGCCCATGTGACGCTTCACGGACCGGATGGTCC
>NZ_JBEYFC010000529.1:0-5980 GCF_040634175.1 Streptomyces sp. NPDC007162 | reverse complement strand
GCCGTCGTGGCGGCGGCGGCCGAACCGTGCACCCCCGTGTCGGGACCGGCGAAGGCCGTACCGGCCAGGCCCGTGGCGGCCGTCGTCACGGCGACGGCGACCGCCATGCCGCGTATGTGCGCACTACGCACTGATCAGGGTTCCTTTGCTCAGACGGCGGTCGGGGTCGTCGACCGCCGTGCGGAATGACGCCGTGGGACGCCAAGGGGGCTGGTCGGGCCCCGGCCGCAACCCTTCCGGACGAGTCATGTCCATGTAAAGCGCAGTTCGTCGCTTTTCTTGCTTTTCGTGGCGATACTTTGCGAAACCGCATCGCACGGTGATCGCTGGATGACCAACTGTGCGTCGGCTGTGGAGATGTGACGGGATGCGAGAAGGTTCCCCGAACCGGATGTGACCCATCTCGCATCGGAAACAGCACGGAGAGGAGCAGGTCCGGATGGTCTCGGCAATGGTCAGCAGAAGCGCGGTGCTCGGAGCGGTGGCACTGTCACTGCTCGCGGTCCCGGCCCAGGCGGCGCCGCTGAAGGCGGGAGCACACCCACGAACGGCGAACGCCCTGCCGGCACCGGACACCGCGGGACTGGCCGCGGTGCTGCGCTCGGTCGTGGCGAAGGGGGCGCCCGGCGCGATGGCCCGTATCGACGAGGGCGCGAAGGTCTACCGGACGACGCAGGGCGTCGCCGACCGCATGAGCCGAAGGGCCATCACCACCGCCGACCGCTTCCGCGTCGGCAGTGTCACCAAGACGTTCTCGGCGGTCGTCCTTCTGCAGCTGGTGGACGAGCACCGGCTCGCCCTGGACGCGCCGGTCAACCGCTATCTGCCGGGGCTGCTCCCGGACGACCGCATCACCGTGCGGCACGTGCTCAGCCACCGCAGCGGTCTGTACGACTACACCGACGACATGTTCGCAAGCAGCGTGTCGGGCTTCGAAGCGGTCCGGAACAAGGTCTTCACCTACCGCCAGCTGGTGAACCTCTCCCTGCAGAAGCCGCGCACCAACGCGCCGGGCGCCGCCTACTCGTACTCCAACACCAACTTCGTGGTCGCCGGCATGCTCATCGAGAAGCTCACCGGGCACAGCGTGAAGACCGAGTACGAGAACCGCATCTTCAAGCCGCTGGGTTTGACCGACACCTTCTACGTCCACCCGGACACGAAGATCCCCGGGCAGCACGCCAACGGCTACCTCACCGCGGACCAGGCGGGCGCGAAGCCGATCGACGCGACCGAGCAGACGGTGTCCTGGGCCCAGAGCGCGGGCGCCATCATCTCCACCACCCGCGACCTCAACACCTTCTACTCCGCGCTGGCCGGCGGAAAGCTCACCTCGGCCGCCCGGCTGGCGGAGATGGAGCGCTTCACCCGCGTCAACTCCAACACCTCCTACGGCCTGGGGCTGCGCCGCCGCGACCTGTCCTGCGGGATCTCGGTGTACGGCCACACGGGCGCCGTCCAGGGCTACTACACGTACGCCTTCACCACCAAGGACGGCAAGCGCAGCCTCACCGCTCTCGCCAACGCCTCCAACAGCTCCGCCGTGCTCAACACGCTGGCGGACACGCTGGAGCCGGCCTTCTGCGGCAAGCAGCGCTCCACGCGGCGCCTCGACACGCCGCTTGAGCGGGAGGACGTGGCCCCGGCCGCGCCGCGCGAGCAGTAGCACCGGGACCGGCAGGGAACCTCGCGCCCGGACCGGACGTTCAACCGGCGACTCCCCCACCGGGCGCGGTGTTCGGCCCCTGACCTCGTAGAGGCGGCGAGATGAGCGAGCTGGTCCCCGGGGGCAACGTGCCCCTCCCGGACGGCGCGCTGACGCTCCGGGTGGCCGGCCCCTTCGACGTGTCCGCCCTGATCACCGACGAGAGCGGGAAGGTCGGCGGCGACGCCGACTTCGTCTTCTACAACCAGCCGGACGCGCCCGGCGTCCGGCTGCGCGGCGACACGCTGACCGTCGAGCCCGGCCTGCTGCGGTCCGGCGCCGTGCGGGTCACCCTCACGGTCACCGCCGCCGAACCGGGCACCCCGCTCGGGACACTGCCCGCCGCCACCCTGCACGTCACCGACCGCCTCGGGCATCCGGTGGCCCGCTTCGCCCCGCCCCGGCCGCAGGCGGAGAGCCTGCTGCTGCTCGCCGAGATATACCGCCGGGGCACCGGCTGGAAGCTGCGCGCGGTCGGCCAGGGGTACGCGGACGGACTGGCGGGGCTCGCCCGGGACTACGGCGTGGACGTCGTCGAGGACCGGCAGCCGCAGCGACCGGCCGGTTTCCGCGCCACCATCCCGCCGCAGCGCACCGCGACGGCGCCGGGCCGCCCCGCGGCCGCCGCCCTCCCCGACCCCGACGATCCCCTGGGCCCGGTCAACTCCGCCCGCGCCCGGGCCGGGCGGCCGCCGGTGGCCCCGGACCCCCGGCTGGTCACAGCGGCCCGAGCCCACGCCACCGCGATGGCCGAGGCCGGCCGGCTGACCACCGAGGGCCGCGACGGCGTCTTCGTGCACCAACGGATCACCGGCACCGGCTTCGCCTATGTCACGGTCGGCGAACACCTCGTGTCCGGTCCCCGCACCCCGGCCGAGTTCGTCGACTACTGCCTGGCCACCGAGGACGCCCGGCGCACCCTGCTCGATGCGGCCTTCACCCACGCCGGCCTGGCCCACGCCCGCGGCCCGCGGGACGGGGACACCTACTGGACCGCGCTGTGGGCCAGGCCCCTCACCGAGGCCGAGCTGTCCCGCACCCGGGCGGAGGTCGTCGAGCTCACCAACCGGGAGCGCGCCCGGGCCGGGCTCCGCCCGCTCGCGGAGGATCCGCAGCTGGCGTACGCCGCCCAGGCGTACAGCACCGACATGGCGACCCGCGACTTCTACTCGCACACCTCTCCCGAGGGCTCCCAGCCCTGGGACCGGGCCGCCGCCGCGGGCTCCCGGCGGCGCACCATCGGCGAGAACATCGCCTGCGGCCAGCGCTCCGCCGCCGAGGTGGTGGACGGCTGGATGAACAGCCCCGGACACCGGGCCAACATCCTGAAACCGGAGTTCACCCACATAGGCACCGGCTTCGCCGGCGGCGGCCGGGCGGCCACCTACTGGACCCAGTTGTTCGGTGCCTGAACCGGTACGGTCCGCGATCTTGGCGGAACGCATCCCTCCGGGACACCATGCCCCGCATGAAGGGTGATCTCTTTTCCACTGAGAACATGGTCGCGGCGGCCGTCGAGCCGGGTATGACGATCGAGAACGCGAAATGCGTCAAGTACGCGGTGAACGGCGAGATGTACGCCCGCCAGGGGGCGATGATCGCGCACCGGGGCAATCTGAGGTTCGAGCGCAAGGGCCAGGGCGTGGGCGGCATGCTCAAGCGCGCCGTCACCGGTGAGGGGCTGCCGCTGATGTCCGTGCTGGGCCAGGGCGAGGCCTGGTTCGCGCACGAGGCCCAGAACTGCTTCATCGTCGAGGTGGAGCCCGGTGACCAGTTCACGGTCAACGGCCGCAACGTCCTGTGCTTCGACGCGTCCCTGTCCTACGAGATCAGGACCGTGAAGGGATCCGGCATAGCCGGCGGCGGTCTGTTCAACAGCGTGTTCTCCGGGTACGGCAAGCTCGGGCTGATCTGCGACGGGAACCCGCTGGTGATCCCCGTCTCCCCGCAGTCCCCGGTCTACGTCGACACGGACGCGGTGGTGGGGTGGACCGCGCACTTGGAGACCTCGCTGCACCGCTCGCAGTCCATCGGGTCGATGCTGCGCGGTGGTTCGGGCGAAGCGGTCCAGCTGATGCTCCAGGGCGACGGGTACGTCGTGGTCCGGCCGAGCGAGGCCACCCCGCAGAAGGCTCAGCAGCACTGACGCCGCGGGTTGACCAGGGGCGTCCGTCCGGGTCAGGGTGCCGAAGGCGCGGTCTTCCGCCCCCGCGCCGGAAGGGTGAACCGTCTTGATCGGCATCTCGGACATCGAAGCCGCCGCCCAGCAGATCGCCGGCCACGTCGTCCGCACTCCCACGGTGTCCAGCCCCGGTCTGTCGGAGCTGCTCGGCGCCCCCGTCACGGCCAAGCTGGAACTCCTCCAGCGCACCGGCTCGTTCAAGGCGCGCGGCGCGACGGCGAAGCTGCTGTCGCTGAGCGCGGCCGAGCGGGCGGCCGGCGTGGTCGCCGTCAGCGGCGGCAACCACGGCATCGCCCTCGCGGTGATGGCGGCGGCGCTCCATGTGAAGGCGACCGTGGTCATGCCCCGTACGGCCCCCGCCCGCTCGATCGCGCTGGTCGAGGCGGCCGGGGCGGCGGTGCGGCTGACCGACGGGATGGACTCGGCGTTCGAGCTGGTGAACGTGTTGCGCGACGAGGGGCTCACCCTGGTCCACCCGTTCGACGATCCGGTCGTGATCGCCGGGCAGGGCACGCTGGGCCTGGAGTTCGCCGAGGACGCGGACGAACTCACCGATGTGCTCGTCAGCATCGGCGGCGGGGGCCTGATCGCGGGTGTGGCGGTGGCGTTGCGGGACCGGCGCCCGGACCTGCGGGTGTGGGGTGTGGAGACGCGGGGCGCACAGGCGATGTCCGAGGCCCTGGCCGCGGGCGGTCCGCTGCCGGTGCGGGGGTCGTCGATCGTGACGACGCTCAGCGCGCCGGCCGTGTCCCGGCTGACGTACGACCATGCGGCGTCGCTGGTGGAGGAGGTCCTGGTGGTTGCGGACCGGGAGGCCGTCCGGGGCAGCCTGGAGTTCGCCGAGCACGCCAAGGTGTGGACCGAGCCGGCCGCCGGATGTCTGCTGCCGGCCGCCCGGCAGGTGCTGGAGCGGGTCGGGGACGGGGCGCGCATCGGCCTCGTGGTGTGCGGGGGCAATGTGACGCACCGGGAGATCGCCGAGTGGACGGAGCGCTTCGGGCTGGACTGACGAGCGCCTCGCGGTCTGGTTTTTACCGTCGGTTACCCGCAGGTCGAGGCTCGGACATGCACCGTTTTCCCAAAGTCGGCCGCGGGTGCCGCCGGTTGAATAAAAGGAAAGAACCGCCCCGGAGTTGCAGATCCTTTGAACAAACCGGGGCGCGTCCCCCGTACTTCTGCACAAGACGAGGCAGGAGTTCCGACGAGGGATGACGATGGTCAAGGCGCATGTCTCTGTACAAGAGTTGGTCGCCGGAAGGTACCGGCTCCTCGAAGTCGCCGACCGCGAGCCGAACCGCATCAGCTGGTACGCGGAGGACGTACAGTCCGAGCGACCGCGACTGGTGACCCAGATCGGGTTCCCCGAGCCGCCGAGCGCGGACACCGTGCGCCGGACCACCGCCCGCATACTGCGCTCCTCCGAGGTCATGAGCGCGCTGCGGCCCGGCCGGGTCGCCATGGTGATCGACGCCTTCGAGGAGGCGGGCGCGCTCTGGACCGTCACGGAGCTGATCGACGGCACACCACTCAGCGAACTCCTGGCCCGGGAAGCCTCGTTCGACTACGCGCGGGCCGCCCGGATCGGCCTGGAGGTGCTCGACGTGCTGGATGCCGCGCACGGCGACGGCTACACCCACGGGGAGCTCAGTCCCGGCCAGATCTTCGTCCGTGACAAGGGCCCGGTGGTGCTCACCGGGTTCGGCCTCGCCGGCGCGACGCTGGCCCCGAGGGTCACCGCACCGTCGTACGCCTCCCCTGAGCAGGCCCGCGACGAGCGCATCGGACCGGCCGCCGACCTGTGGGCGCTCGGTGCGATCCTGTACACGGTGGTCGAGGGGCGGCCGCCGTTCCGGGACCGCGGCCGCGCCGACGCGACCCTGAAGGGCGTGGACCGGCTGCCGCTGCGCACCCCGCTGCGGGCCGGTCCGCTGACCCAGGTGATCCAGGGCCTGCTCCGGAAGAACTCCCGGGAGCGGCTGAGCCGTCCGGTGGTCCGCGACGCGCTGACCCGTGTCCTCGACGAGGACCCCGACACGATGGCGCAGCCGGCCCCGGTTCCGCGGCTGCGCGGCGCCTACGTGGCCGCCCGGGCC
>NZ_JBEYFC010000528.1:0-5989 GCF_040634175.1 Streptomyces sp. NPDC007162 | reverse complement strand
GCACGGACGGGATCTCACTGAACGCCCAGGCGATCCCGCCGGCCGCGTTCTGGTCGGCGAGCGCGTCTATGCCGAGCGAGGCGGGCGGGTTCCGGAACGTCTCCACCATCGGCTCGGACGCCATCATCAACGCGATGCCGAAGAACGCGTGGAAAGGCATACCGGCGAACAGCTCCAGCATCCGCATGAGATGTCCCGGCCGGTGCGGTCCCGGATCGACACCGATGATCGGCCAGAAGAAGACGACGCCGACGGCGAGGAAGTGCACCATCATCGCGATGTGCCCGGCCTTCGAACCCATGAGGAAGTCGAACAGCGGGCTGAAGTAGAGCGCGTACAGGCTCGCGATGAACAGCGGGATGGTGAAGGCGGGATGGGTGATGATCCGCATGTACCGGCTGTGCAGCAGGGCCAGCAACAGCTCGCGGGGCCCCTTTCGGCCCTTCCCGGCGACGGGCAGCGCCCGCAGGGCGAGCGTGACCGGGGCGCCCAGCAGGATGAAGATGGGCGACAGCATGCTGATGACCATGTGCTGCACCATGTGCACGCTGAACATGACCATCCCGTAGTCGTTCAGCCGGGTGCACATCACGAGCACGATCGTCAGCACACCGACGACGAACGACGCGGTACGCCCCGCGGACCAGGAGTCCCCGCGTCGCCGCAGCCGCACCACACCCCACCCGTACAGCGCGAGCCCGGCGACACAGGCGACGAGGAAGAACGGATCCGCCGACCACTCCAGCCCCCGCCCCAGCGTGAACGGCGGCAGATCCATGGTCATGCCGTGCCCGCTGTGATCCATCCGGCGGCTCCTGATTCGTGGGGGGTTGTGCACTTCTTGCCGACCCCAGAGTAGAACCGCCCCCGACCGCAGTTGCGACCGGGGGCGAGTGTCCCTACCTCAGAGGCGCGGGGAACCACAGCTCACCCGCAGACGAACGCACGAGCCGCAACCCTCAGAGCACGGTCTCCGCCTCGTCGTACCGCCCGGAGGGAACCGTCTTCAACGTCTCCACCGCCTCGGCCAACGGCACCATCACGATGTCGGTCCCCCGCAACGCGGTCATGCGCCCGAACTCCCCCCGGTGCGCCGCCTCCACCGCATGCCACCCGAACCGCGTCGCCAGCACCCGGTCGTACGCCGTGGGCGTCCCACCCCGCTGGACGTGCCCGAGGATCACCGGCCGCGCCTCCTTGCCGAGCCGCTGCTCCAGCTCGACGGAGAGCTGCCGGGCGATCCCGGCGAACCGCTCGTGGCCGTAGATGTCCTTGCCGCCCTCGTCGAACTCCATGCTGCCGGCCTTCGGCTTCGCCCCCTCCGCCGCGACGACGATGGCGAACCGCTTCCCGGCCTCGAACCGCTCGCCGACCCGGCGGGCCAGCTCCTCGATGTCGAAGGGCCGCTCGGGCACGACGATGGCGTGGGCGCCGGCGGCCATGCCGGAGTGCAGGGCGATCCAGCCGGTGTGCCGCCCCATGACCTCCACGACGAGCACCCGCTGGTGGGACTCGGCGGTGGTCTTCAGCCGGTCGAGAGCCTCGGTGGCGACCCCCACGGCCGTGTCGAAGCCGAAGGTGACGTCGGTGACGGCGATGTCGTTGTCGATGGTCTTCGGCACGCCGACGATCGGCAGGCCGGCGTCCGACATCAGCCGGGCCGCCTTCAGCGTGCCCTCACCGCCGATCGGGATGATCGCGTCGAGGCCGAGCTCGGCGACATGGCCCTTGGCCCGCTCCACGCCGTCCCGCAGGTGCGAGGGCTGGACCCGGGAGGACCCGAGGATGGTGCCGCCGCGGGCCAGGATGCCGGCCACGGCGTCGAGGTCGAGCTTGAGGTAGTCGCATTCCAGGAGGCCCTTCCAGCCGTCCCGGAAACCGATGACCTCGTCGCCGTGGTCGACGACGGCACGGTGGACGACGGACCGGATGACGGCGTTCAGGCCGGGGCAGTCGCCGCCGGACGTGAGGACACCAATGCGCATAGCCCGAAACAACCTTCTCCACGTGGGCCGGAGACCGGACCACGCTGTCCGGCTGTCATCGCCGTCACCCTACCCGCGCGAGGGGGGCGTTCCGTACCCGGCGTCCGCCTGCTGGACGTGCCCGCACATGTGAGCGGACACCCTGCCAGGCGGGCCCGGAACCGGTCTCTCCGATACAGCTCAGGCGGGCTGCTGGGCGGACGCGATGCGCTCGGTGCGGAGCGCCTCGTACCACCGGTCGTCGATCGGCGGCAGCGCGTTGACGTCGAGCGCCAGCTTCAGCAGCAGGTCGGCGATGAGCGGGTTGCGGGCCAGCACCGGCCCGTGCATGTAGGTACCGAAGACGGTCTCGTTGTACGCGCCCTCCGTGCCGTCCCCGGTGCCGTTGCCCCGGCCCAGCTGGACCCGGGCGAAGGGGCGGGCGGTGGGACCGAGCTGCGTGACGCCCTGGTGGTTCTCGAACCCGGTGAGCTGGGGCAGCCCCAGGCGCGGGTCGATGTCCGCGAGGACGTCACCGACGCAGCGCTCGCCGGTGCCGCGCACGGTCGTCACGTCCAGCAGGCCGAGCCCCGGCTCCCGCTGCCCCAGGTCGTTGATGAACTCGTGTCCGAGGATCTGGTAGCCGGCGCAGACGGAGAACACGATCGCGCCGTTCTCCACCGCCCGGTACAGGTGCCCGTCACGGCGCAGCCGCTCGGCGGCGAGCCGCTGCGGACGGTCCTCGCCGCCGCCGATCAGGTAGATGTCGCCGGAGGTCGGGATCGGCTGGTCGCTGCGCACGTCCAGCCGGGCCACGTCGAGGCCGCGCTGCCGGGCCCGGCGCTCCACGACGAGGGCGTTGCCCTGGTCGCCGTAGGTGCTGAGCAGGTCGGGGTAGATCCACACCAGCCGCAGTTGGTTGTCGCTCATGAGGTGATCGTTCCTTCGGGGTCAGTCAGTTGCCGACGCGGCGGCGCAGGTCCTGGAACGCGGTGTAGTTCGCGATGACCTCGATACGGCCCGGCGGGCACATCTGCACGGCCTGGTCGAGGGAGTCGCAGACCTGGAAGTGCTGGTTGGCGACCTCCAGACGGACGGCGAGGTCCAGCTTGCGGTCACCGAGCACGAAGATCGGGTGGCCGGTGAGGCGCGTGTAGTCCACGTCCCACAGCCAGGAGGTGTCGGTGCCGTCCGCGCCGCGCGCGTTCACCGAGAGGATCACCGGGGTCGGCGGCGGGTCGATCAGCGAGAAGGTCTCCAGCCAGCCGGCCGGGTTCTTGGCGAGGAGCAGCCGCAGGTCCCGTCCCTGGAACTGCACGACGTCGTACCGCCCCGCGACGGCCTGCACCTGGTACATCCGTTCCAGGGCGACCTGCGGCGGCACCCCGAAGACGGCGGCGACGGCGGCCGAGGAGGCGGCGTTCGCCTTGTTGGCGCGGCCCGGGAGCTGGAGGTGGATGGGCCAGGCGGACCCGTGCGGGTCGAGCACGTGGTCCCCGGACAGCACCCAGCTCGGGGTCGGCCGACGGAACCCGCACTCGCCGCAGAACCAGTCGTCGCCCGGCCGCTGCATCACGCCACCGCAGGACGGGCAGGACCAGGCGTCGTCCTTCCACATCTGCCCGGCGGCGACCCAGACCACGTTGGGGGAGGAGGACGCTGCCCACACCACCAGCGGGTCGTCGCAGTTCGCCACGATGACGGCCTTCGACCCGGCCAGGCCCTCCCGCCAGTTCTCGGCGAGCATCCGGGTCTCGGCGGCGCGGTCGAGCTGGTCGCGGGAGAGGTTGAGCAGGGCGATGCACTTCGGGTCGGTGTCCCGGGCCACCCCGGCCAGGTACTTCTCGTCGACCTCGATGACGCCGAACTTGGACTCCGAGCCGCCGGCAAGCGCCGACGTGATGCCGGCCGGCATGTTGGCCCCGAGCGCGTTGGACACGACCGGCCCCGCGGCCTTCAGTGCCTCGGCGATGAGCCGGGTGGTCGTCGTCTTGCCGTTCGTCGCCGAGACGAGCGTCACGTCCAGGTTCTGGGCGAGCCGGGCGAGAAGGTCGGGGTCGAGCTTGAGAGCGACCCGGCCCCCGATCACGGATCCGCTGCCGCGCCCCGCTGCCCGCGATGCCGCCGCGACCGCCTTGCCCGCGGTCACGGCCAGCTTGGCCCGCGGCGTGAGCGGGTCCGAGTTGCCTGCCATCAGTTCTCGATCCTCCTTGCGTACGCGCCGCGCCTCAGCCATCCGGCAACGTGGTGTGAGGCAAGCCTATCGAGATCCGTTCGCACACCCGAATTGCGGCCCTCGCCTGCGCGGCGGGCAGGGGCCGATTCGAACCGTACCCTTGCGGCCATGCGACACGGTTCCATTCCGGGCGCCCGCGGGCGGGTCCGGCCCCTCACCCTGCTCGGCGACCCCGTCCTGCACGCCCGTTGCGCGGAGGTCACCGACTTCGGCCCCGAACTCTCCCGTCTGGTGGAGGACTTGTTCGCGACGATGTACGCGGCGGAAGGGGTGGGCCTGGCGGCCAACCAGGTGGGGGAGCCGCTGCGGGTGTTCGTCTACGACTGCCCCGACGACGAGGACGTCCGCCACCTGGGCCACGTGGTGAACCCACGCCTGGTCACGACGGACGGCGTGACGCTGCGCGGCCCGGAGGGCTGCCTGTCCCTGCCGGGCCTGGAGGCGGGCACGGAGCGCTACGACCACGCCGTGGTGGAGGGCTTCACGGCCCAGGGCGACCCGGTCACGATCGACGGCACGGGCTTCTTCGCGAGATGCCTCCAGCACGAGACCGACCACCTGGAGGGCCACGTCTACGCCGACCACGTCACAGGCCGGCGCAAGCGCAAGCTGATGCGACAGGTGGCCAAAGCTTCGTGGCACCGGTGAGGCGACGGCACACGGCCTTCAGAACCCAGGACCTCCGATCCTGTCCCCCGCCGCAGCAAGCCGTCCCCACAGCAGGTCGGCCAGACTCTTGACCAACTCGTCACGAGAGCACGGCCGTTCCCCCAGCCACCAGTCCCCGGCCGCATGCATCATCCCGACGATCCCGTGCCCCCACACCCGGGCCAGCTGCTGACTGTTCGGTCCCAGGTCCAACCGGTCCTCGATGACCTGCGCCAGTTCCTCGCCCATCCTCCGCAGCAGCGGCGCCGAGTGCTTGCCGACATCGAACCCCTGGTCCGCCCCGGTGCTGCCCTCGGCGGGGTGCATCAGGAACCGGTACACCTGGGGCCGCGCCTCGATCGCCGCGAGGTAGGTGTCCAGTGTCGCCTCGACCCGCTCACGACGGTCCGCGGGCGCGTCCAGCGCCGCACGCAGCGAGTTCAGCAGCGCGTCCGTGTGCCGCTTGGCCAGCGCCGCGTAGAGCCCGCTCTTGTCGCCGAAGTGCCGGTACAGGATCGGTTTGGTGATGCCGGCCTCCGCTGCGATCGCGTTCATGGAAGCCTGTGGACCGTCGCGCAGCACCACCCGGTCGGCGGCCTCCAACAGCTCACGCCGTCGGCGGTCGGCGGACCGCTGCTGTTCGGTCCGCTGTGTGGTGTCCATGTGCTCTCCCCACCCCGTGCTGTTTCGGTGACGCCTGCGCAAACTAACACCTGGCAGCCGTCCCGTATCGAACTGGCTGCCGAGGTGACCTCGGGAGTTGACTTTTCCTACTGACCAGTAACAGACTTGGGTTACCGCTAGTAACACATTATGCGCCGCCGCTGGAGGGGTCATGGCCGAGTTCACCATGGAGCTCAACGACGAACAGAAGGAGGTCCGGGACTGGCTGCACGGTTTCGCCGCCGACGTCATCCGTCCCGCCGCCGCCGAATGGGACGAGCGTGAGGAGACTCCCTGGCCGGTCATCCAGGAGGCCGCGAAGGTCGGCATCTACTCCCTCGACTTCTACGCGCAGCAGTACTTCGACCCCACCGGCCTCGGCATCCCGATGGCCATGGAGGAGCTGTTCTGGGGCGACGCAGGCATCGCCCTGTCCATCGTGGGCACGGGCCTGGCCGCCGTCGGCGTCCTCGCCAAC
>NZ_JBEYFC010000527.1:0-5996 GCF_040634175.1 Streptomyces sp. NPDC007162 | reverse complement strand
GCACCACCCCGTACCCGGCCCGGACGATCCGGCCGAGGGCGGTGGCGTCGTCCGGATAGCGCAGGTCGCCCTGGCGGCACAGCACCGGGACGGTTCCGGGCGCGAGGCCGCGCAGCACCGCGACCTCGGACACCGGCCGGCGCACCGCGTCGTCGCAGTCGAGTATCTCGGCCCTGGCCCGGGTTCCGGAGCGCTCGCGCCCGAGGTGCGCGGGGTGCCAGCGGGCCCGGCGGTCGGCAGCCTCGCCGACGCCGCGGAACCCGCCCCCGTCCCCGTGCAGTTCGCCGTCCTCAGGTTCGCCGTCCTCGGGTTCGCCACCCCGGAGTTCGCCACCCCGGAGTTCGCCACCCCGGAGTTCGCCCTCGTACCAGTCGTCCTCGCCGGGCAGTTGGTCGCGGTCCTTGCAGCGGACCACCACCGGCCGTTCGGCGCCGAGCGGCTCCGCGCCCGGCCGCAGCCGCCACCCGTCCACCGGCAGGTCGAGCAGGAGGTGCGGCAGGGCAGCGTGCAGCGGGACGGGACGGCCGGGTTCGTCGCAGCGCCGGAAGGCCTCGGCGAGCGGCCCGGCGACCTGTGCGGCGAGGTCGGCCAGCGGGGCGCCCTGCCCGTCGTACAGCCGAGTCACCTCGCCGTCCGGCCGCAGCACCGCGACCGACCAGTCGCAACGGTCGCGGTTCCAGGCCAGGTGCTCCACTTCGAGCAGGACGGACTGGTCGAGCCCGATGTCACGCGGATGCGCCCGCACCTCCGCGACCACCACTGCCCCAGCCCGGTGCGCCGCTTCTTCGCCCGGCGCTTCCGGCGCTTCCCCGGACCAGTACGGCGGGGCCTCCTCACCCACCACGCTCCCGGCCCGGTGCGTCACCAGGTCGCCGGTCCGGTGCGCCAGGGCCGCTTCGGCCGCCGTTTCCCCGGCCCGGTGCGGCCGGGTCTCCTCCCCCGCCACGGAGCCGACCCGGTGCGTCAGGGGCGCGGGGCCCGTCGTCACCCCGGTCCGGTGGTCGCCACGGTCGCGGCCCGAGCGTTCGCGCGGCCGGTCGCCGAGGTGCTGGGCGCGCCTGCGGGCGAGTTCGCTGCGGTAGTCGCTGTCCAGGCGGGTCGCGGCCTGCCTGATCCACTCCCACAGGGCCTGTTCGGCGTCGAGCACGAAGGGCGTGACGGGGCGCTCGGCGGTCATCACGCGCATCGCGTACTCGGTGACCAGCCGGAGCGCGCCGTCGTGGCGCACGTTCTCGTACAGCGCGCCGAGGCCGTCGCGCCAGCCGCGCGGTGCGGGCGAGAAGGTCGGCAGCCGGAAGCCGGGCAGCGAGTGGAGGATGTCGAGCAGTCCGCGGGTGCTGTCCGGCGGCGGCAGATCGGCGAGCCTGCCGAGCAGTTCGACCCGCTCGTGCGGGCTCAGCGTGCGGCCCGGGCGGGCGCCGAGTTCGGCCTGGAGGTCGGTCCAGGTGGGGCTGCCCGAGTCACTGGGCTGCTGCCGGTCGCGGTGGTGGCGGTCGTGGGCGTGGCAGACGGCCTGGTAGAGGTCGTGCTGGTAGGGGTCGTGGTGGCGCAGGCCGTGCCGGTACAGGTCGTGCGGCCGGACGTACGGCGCCGCCACCGGGAGGGTGCGCAGTCGTTCGATGCCGATGGACGTGCCGCCCGGCCCGTGGTCAGAGCGCGACTTCAGCACGCCGACGACCTCGCCGCGCACCGGGTCGATCACGGGGCCGCCGGAGACGCCGAGCGGCAGCTCGTTCGCGCCCAGGCGCATCTGGGCGCCCGCCGACCAGCCGCCGATGGTGCCGTGCACGGTCAGGAAGCCGTCCAGCGGCTGCGGCCGGCCCTGGAAGGGGGCCCAGCCCGCGTAGAAGACCCGGCCCTCGGTGTAATGGGGCATCGGCCGCTCGGAGACGTACACGCACGCGTGGTCCACCGGCTCGCGCAGCCGGACCAGGGCGAGGTCGGGGGCGGGCCAGCTGCCCTGGACGGGGCCCTCGACCTGCTCCGGGAGGGTCGCCGCGACCTTGCCGGGTACGGCGCGCGGCTCGTCGTAGGGGCCGGGCTGGTAGATCACGGTGACCTCGCCCCCCTCTCCGCCGTGGATCACATGAGCGCAGGTCAGCACCCAGTTGGGTGCGACGAAGAAGCCACTGCCGAGGAACGCCCCGGACTCCTCCGGGGCATACCCGACACCTGTGCGGTGGATGCGTACGGTGGCCGCCGTGACGAGTTCACGCAGCGCATGGTGGGCCGGGTCCCAGCCGCCGGATGCGCCCCCGTCGTACCCGTCCGTCATGCCGCGCCCCCCGCACCGGCCCGTCGAACGCCCCCGTGCACCGAGACGCCACGGGACGCGCCCGCGCGGGGTCGTGAGGAGCCGCGGGCAAAACCACCGGCCCCGTCGCCAGGCACGGCCGCACCACCACCGAACCCCACCTCCGCTTCCCCCGAACCCCCGCTGGACGAACCTCCCGGACCAGCCGGACCACCACCGGACCACGCCCCCGGATCCCCCCGACCACCACCGGACCGCGCCTCCGGGCCCACCGGACCCCCGTCGGGTGAACCTTCCGGACCAGCCGGACCACCGCCGGGCCACGCCCCGGGCCCCCCGGGACCTGCGCTAAACGGACCTTCCGGACCAGCCGGACCACCGCCAGGCCGACCCCCCGCAAGGGACGGGCCACCGCCAGGCCGACCCCCCGCAGGAGGCGGGCCATCTCCCGGCCGACCCCCCGGAGGGGGCGGACCACCGCCCGGCTGACCTCCGGGACCAGCCGGACCACCACCAAGCCGACCCTCCGGACCAGGCGGGCCGTCATCGGGCCGGCCCCCCGGATCAGGTGGGCCGTCTCCCTTCCAGGTGAGGGTCACGGTGATGGCGGCCTTCGCCTCCCCGTCCGCGAGCAGTCCCACGACCTTCCCGGCCTTCGCGGTCAGCTCGATCCCGAACTCGACGCTCACCTCGTCGGGCCGCACGGCGCGCAGCGGCTCGGCGAGCGACCGCGCGACCCCGTTGACCAGCGCGCCGAGGCTCTCGACACTCGCCTCCACCCGTTCGGTCAGCCCGGTGTCCGTGAACGACAACTCCCCCGACGGCACCTCCAGTTCCGCGGCCCCCGAGATCCGCGCCCACACGGGCGTGCCGTCCGGCAACCGCACCCGCGCGATCCGCGTGACGTCCTGCTCCATACCGTTCCCCCGCTCCCCCGTTTCCCCGAGCCCCGTGTGCTCCCTACGCCCTGCCGTTCGTGGTTTCCCGCCCTCTCCGCCCGGGAAGACAACGCCGTTCCCATCCCACGGAGAAAGAGTCCTTCCCCCGGAAGGGGCCCCCTACCCTTCGCCGGCGGCACACCTTCGTCCTCCGCCTAGGCTGGTAGGCGCCCATCACCGGGCATCCACACAGGCATGCAGGAGAGCGACCCATGTACTTCACCGACCGAGGCATCGAGGAACTGGAGAAGCGGCGCGGCGAGGAAGAGGTCACCTTCGAGTGGCTCGCGGAACAACTCCGCACGTTCGTCGACCTGAATCCCGACTTCGAGGTCCCGGTGGAACGCCTGGCGACCTGGCTGGCCCGCCTGGACGACGAGGACGAGGAGTAGGACGACAAGCAGGACGAGGAGCGGAACACCCCGGGTCGATCAGTCCCGGGGCAGCAGCGTCTCGTACGACAGCTCCAGCACCCCGTGCACCACCAGCACCGCCCCCGCCGCGATCCACGGCACACTGCGCCGCCGCGCACCCCAGATCACGGTCGGCAGCCCCACGCACACCTCACCCCACGCCACCCCGGACCGGTCCATCGGCATGTCCTCACGCTAAGCAATTCGTCCCCACATCGCCCGTTGTGCCCCCTCGGCCCTCCCTGCCACCGTCAACCCCACGACGGACCCGTCACACCGAAGAGCGCCTTGACTTCGCGCGACCACGATATATCGTGTTTATGGAAGACGCGATATGGCGCGACCCGTCGGTCGGCATACGCGTCCACGTCCAGCCGCATGCCCGGCCGAGGGAGGGTCCGCACCATGTCCGAGTGGTCCGTCGCTGAACCCAGGAAGCTCACCTTCGACACCCCCGTGAGCGACCTGCACGTCCGCGTCGTCAACGGAACGGTCAACGTCGTGGGCACGGACGAGGGTTCCGCCCGACTGGAGATCTCCGAGATCGAGGGACCGCCCCTGATCGTCACGCACCAGGACGGCACGCTCACCGTGGCCTACGAGGACCTGCCCTGGAAGGGCTTCCTCAAGTGGCTCGACCGCAAGGGCTGGCGGCGCAGCGCGGTCGTCTCACTGACCGTCCCGGCGGACACCCGCGTGGAGGTGGGCGTGGTCGGTGCCGCCGCGGTCGTCTCGGGGATCAACGGCACCTCGGTGGTGAAGGGCGTCACCGGCGACACCACGTTGGTCGGCCTCTCCGGCGAGGTCCGCGCGGACACCGTCTCCGGAAACCTGGAGGCCCAGGCGGTCACCGGCGACCTGCGGTTCAACTCCGTCTCCGGCGACCTGACCGTGGTGGAGGGGTCCGGCTCCGCCGTACGCGCCGACTCGGTGAGCGGTTCGATGATCATCGACCTGGATCCGGACGGCCCCACCGACGTCAGACTGACCAGTGTCTCCGGCGAGATCGCCATCCGGCTGCCGCACCCGGCCGACGCCGAGGTGGAGGCCAACACCGCGAGCGGCACGATCTCCAACGCCTTCGACGGACTGCGGGTGCACGGCCAGTGGGGCGCCCACAAGATCACCGGCCGCCTCGGCGCGGGCAACGGCAAGCTCCGCGCCACCACGGTCTCCGGCTCCATCGCCCTGCTGCGCCGCCCGCCCAAGGAGGACGAGGACGAGAAGTCGGCATGGGAGGCCGCGCCCCCCACAGAACCGACCCCGGCCACCCCGGCCCCGGCCCCCGCCGCCCCCGCACCGCCCCGCGACCCGGCCGACGGGACGACTGACGGTACGACCGACAAGAAGGTGCTCTGACATGCCTCCCGTCTTCGCCCACGGCCGCCTCCGCCTCTACCTGCTCAAGCTGCTGGACGAGGCTCCGCGCCACGGCTACGAGGTGATCCGGCTGCTGGAGGAGCGTTTCCAGGGCCTGTACGCCCCGTCGGCCGGCACCGTCTACCCCCGCCTGGCCAAGCTGGAGGCGGAGGGCCTGGTCACCCACACCACCGAGGGCGGCCGCAAGGTCTACGCCATCACGGACGCCGGCCGGGCGGAACTGGCCGACCGCAGCGGCGAGTTGGCCGACCTGGAGCTGGAGATCCGCGAGTCGGTGGCCGAGCTGGCCGCCGAGATAAGGGCCGATGTGCGGGGTGCGGCCGGCGATCTGCGCCGCGAGGTGCGCGCGGCCGCCTCCGAGGCCCGGCGCGGCAGCTCCGGCACGGGAACCGGCGAGTACACCGACCTGGGGGACAGGGAGTCGTGGCGGGCCGCCAAGGAGGAGATGCGCCGCGTCAAGCAGGAGTGGAAGGAGCAGGCCCGCCGCGCCAAGGACGAGAGCCGCCGGGCCCGTGACGAGGCCCAGCGGGCACGCCGACAGGCCCAGGAGGCCCAGGCACACGCCCGCGCCCAGGCCCAGGAGGAGATGCAGCGCATCGCCCGCAGAGTGCAGGAGCACGTCCAGGACCACTTCGCGCGCGGTGACTGGCCGACGGGGGTCCGCGAGGGCCTGAGCGAGCTCGCCAAGGAGTTCGGGGACTTCGGGAAGGACTACGGCAAGGGGTTCGGCAAGGACTTCGGTTTCGGCCGCCCCGAGCCGGAGCCGGGCACGGGGCCGGACCTGCGCAAGCCGGCCCAGGCACCGTCCCCTTCGCCCGAGTACTCGGACACCCCGGAGGACTTCCCCGCGCAGTACGTCCCGGCGTGGGCGCACGGCGACGAGACCGACACCGGCGACCCGGCCCGTGACCTCGACCGGCTCCTGGACCGCTTCCGCGACGACATCCGGGACGCGGCCCGCGACCACGGCGTCACCCCCGACCAGCTGCGCGACGCCCGCGGCCAGCTGTC
>NZ_JBEYFC010000526.1:0-6002 GCF_040634175.1 Streptomyces sp. NPDC007162 | reverse complement strand
GTGAAGTCCGAGCCGCATGTCGAACTCCAGGACGGTACGGTCAAGCAGGACATGACCGCCCGTGAGGTCACCGGCACGGAGAAGGCCGAGTGGTGGGAGCGCGCCGTCGCCGCGTACCCGCCGTACGCGGACTACCAGAAGAAGACGGACCGGGAGATCCCGCTCTTCGTACTGGAGCCGCGGTAGCCGGTGGCGGGGTCGGGGGGATCCGGCGGTCGCGGGAATCCTTTCAGGCCGGGGACCGTCGGAATTTAGAAAAATCTGTTTCCGCCAGGCATGGACCGGCTTCGGGCCGGGCAGCCGAATGTCAGGCCCCGCCGCGTTCCCCCGTCGCGGCGGGGCTTTCCCGTGCCTCCTGTGCGGAGCGGTCGGTGACGTCCAGGAAGATGTGGTCGGTCTCGGCGAACGTCCCGGCGAGGGACCCCTTGATGCGGACCAGGACCTCCTCCACGCGTTCGCTGTCCAGCCCCGGGACCAGGTCGACCCGGGCCGCGACCAGCGTCGAGTCCAGGCCCAGCTTCATGGTGAACAGGGCTTCCACGGTGTCGATCTCCGGCTCCTCGGCCAGCCGTTGCCGGATCCTGTCGCTCAGCTCCGGGTCCGCCGCCTCCCCGATCAGCTGGGTGCGGGCGTCGGCGCCGAGCCGGTAGGCCACGAACACCAGCAGGACGCCGATGGCCAGCGAGGCCGACGCCTCCCAGGCGACCTGCCCGGTGACCATGTGCAGGACCATGCCGACGATCGCGAGGAGGACGCCGATCACCGCGGTGCCGTCCTCGGCGACCACGGTGCGCAGCGCCGGGTCGCGCAGTCCGCGGTCCTCGCGGCGGGCCTGGAGCACCGCCCGCGCGAGGGACGCACCCTCGGCGAGCAGGGCCACGCCGAGCACGATCAGGCCCGCCACATAGCCGCTCGGTTTCTCGTCCGCGCCGTTGCGCAGCGCCTCGACGCCCTGGAAGACGGAGAAGCAGCCGCCCATCACGAAGATTCCGACGGCCGCGAGCAGGGACCAGAAGAACCGCTCCTTGCCGTAGCCGAAGGGGTGCCGGGCGTCCGGGGGGCGGCGGCTGCGGCGCAGGGCGGCCAGCAGGAACACCTCGTTGAAGCTGTCGGCCACCGAGTGCGCGGCCTCGGAGAGCAGCGCGGGCGACCCGGCGACGACCCCGCCGACGGCCTTGGCGGCGGCGATCACCAGGTTGGCCGCGAGCGCCACGACCACCGTCAGGCGGGTCCTGCTGTCGGAGGTCGGCTGATTCGAATCTTCTTTCGATGAAGTCCCACTCACGACCGCCGACTGCCCCGGCGCGCGCTGATCACACCGTGCGGGCGGTGGAAATCGGGCACCATCGGGGAACACGGCCATCGGGTTCCTGTCGGCCCCCACAAGCCCCGGCAGCAAGGAGGAGACATGAGCGACGACGGCAACAGCGCACTCGGGCACAAGGCGTTCTCCCGGTCCCGCAGCCACTTCTCGGACCGGATCACCGCGGACGCGCGGGACGGCTGGCCGGTGGCGGCCGGGCGCTACCGGCTGGTGGTGAGCCGCGCCTGCCCGTGGGCGAGCCGGTCCCTGGTCGCGCGGCGGCTGCTCGGTCTGGAGGACGCCCTGTCGCTCGCGGTCGCCGACCCGATCCAGGACGACCGCAGTTGGCGCTTCACCCTCGACCCGGAGGGCCGGGACCCGGTGCTCGGCATCCGGTACCTCAGCGAGGCCTACGACCGCCGCGAGACCGGCTATCCGGGCGGGGTGAGCGTGCCGGCCGTCGTCGACGTGCCGAGCGGGCAACTGGTCACCAACGACTACCAGCGGCTGACCCTGGACCTGGCCACCGAGTGGACGGCGCTGCACCGGCCCGGGGCGCCCGACCTCTACCCGGAGCGGCACCGGGACGAGATCGACACCGTGATGGCGGAGGTGTACGAGGACCTCAACAACGGCGTGTACCGTGCCGGGTTCGCGCACACCCAGGAGGAGTACGAGGAGGCCTGCGCCGGGGTGTTCCGGCGCCTGGAAGCGCTCGCCGGGCGGCTGGCCGCACAGCGCTACCTGGTCGGGGACACCATCACGGAGGCCGACATCCGGCTGTTCACCACGCTGGTGCGGTTCGACGCCGTCTACCACGGCCACTTCAAGTGCAACCGCTGGAAGCTGGCGGAGCACCCGGTGCTGTGGGGGTACGTCAGGGACCTGTACCAGACACCGGGATTCGGGGACACCGTCGACTTCGACCACATCAAACGGCACTACTACCAGGTCCACACCGGGATCAACCCGACCCGGATCGTGCCCCTCGGCCCGGACACCGCAGGGTGGCTGACGCCCCATCACCGGGAGGAGCTCGGCGGCCGGCCCTTCGGCGACGGGACTCCGCCCGGCCCGGTACCGGCGGGCGAGGAGATCCCGGCGTCGGGGCGGCCCTGAGAACGCGGCGGCAACCGCGGCCAGGAGCAGGGGCCCTGGCCCTCCGGCGGGCCCGGAAGGCGATGCGCGGCGAGCAGGACGCGCCGGACGGTCCGGACCGGGACCGCGGCTGCGGCGAGGTACTGCCGGCCGCGGCGGTCCGGGGCGCCGTGTCAGCCGTGCTGCGCGGCGCCGTGGACCGCACCGGGGCGACGGCCGTCGAGCGTTCCACCGGAGTGTGGCAGACGGCCGGCAAGGGCGGCCGTGACCGAGCGGGTTCAGCCCTGCTTGGGGGCCGCGGTCGGTGCCAGGCGCAGGGTGAAGGAGTGTCCCGCCGGGTCGGCGTACCCCCGTTCCTCGTACGGCCCGGCCGGGTCCTTCGTCTCGATGGGCCGTCCGCCGAGGCCGACCACCCGGCGCTCCGCCTCGTCGAGGTCCTCGACCAGGAGCACGAGATGGGCCTGGAGGGAGTTCTCGGGGCGGGGCCAGCTGGGCGGGGTGGCGTTGACGTCACGCCGGAAGGCGATCCGGACACCGTCGGCCGCGCGGATCTCGACGAGGTTGGCGTTCGCGTCGCTCTCCTCCCCCTCCAGCAACTGCCGGTAGAAATAGGCGAGTTTCTCGGGCTCGGCGCAGTCGAGCACCACGACGGCCGCGGTCACCAGTGCCATGCTTCCTCCCTGGAAGGTCTCCCCGTGCGTCTGTCCCCGATGACCGCTTTCAGTCGGCCGCCGGCCACGCGCCGTCGCACACCGGCTCGCGCCCGGCCAGATGGCGCGGGAGTCGCCGGTATGACGTACGGGCGGCCCGGGTGGTGACACGGCCGCACCCACCTGGGCGAGCCGGGCCTCGGCGGTCCCGGCTGAGTTCCCGGTACGGCACCCCGGCGGCCGGGACGCCGCTGATCGGCGCCCTCGCCGCGGCGGTCGCGGCGGACCGGGACGGTTCACTGACCGCGCGGGTGGTCGGGGCGCTGCGGCGGGACCGGGAGCGCGGTGTCGAGCGGATTCCGAACTCGTCGAGAAGCGGGCCGCGTTGAACCGGAGACGGTTCCGGCCGGCACGGTGAAGCGGAGGCTGGACGGGGTCGCGGAGAACGGCACGGCCACGCTGCTCGACCCGTACCTCTACACGTGCGGCGGCTACGCCACCGCCAACCGGGGCAAGAGCTTCATCGATCCCGGGCGGCTCCCCCCGTACGTCCCCGCGTTGGACGCGCTGGACGCCGTCGAGGCGGCGCGGGCCGCCGACGGACCCGGCGACACGCGGCCCCACCTGGCACATCTCCACGTCATGCACCCGGCCGACGTACCACGCTTCGCCCGGCTCGGCGCCACCGCCGACATCCAGCCGCTGCGGGCCGCGCACGAACCGCAGCTGGACGAGCCGACCATTCCCTTCCCGGGCGCCGAACGGGCCGGGTGGCAGTAGCCGTTCGGGGCGCTGCCGCGCTCCGGGGCGCAGCTCGCGGCCGGCAGCGACCCGCCGGTGAGCAGTCCCGACCCGCTCCAGGGCATCCATGTGGCCGTGAACCGGGTCGAACCGGGCGGCGACGCGCCGGTGTTCCTGCCGGAGCAGCGGCCGGGGCGCTGGCGGACCTGGTGGTCCTGGACCGTGATCCGTTCGCCGGACCCCCGGAGGGCATCGCGGACGCGTGCGTCGCGCACACATACGTGGGGCGCGCGAGTGTACTCGGCTCAGGAGGCGTGAGCAGTAACACACATCACGGCCAGGTCACGCGTAGATCATTTACGCTCTGGGCAGCCTCGTAGCGCTTCACGGCTCAACTTTCGAGCCACGAAGGCCAGTTCGAGTGCACGGGTGGCCGACAGGCCACCCGTACGCAGGGACGGGGGGACTCTGCGCTCTGTCGCCCGAAAGGAAACACATGCCCCAGGACGTCACCTCCGACCTGCCCTTCGACACGCATCCGCACGCCCGGACTGAGGCGGCGACGCGGGTGCCCGTCCGGTAGCGGCAGCGCTTCGACGAGGACCGGCCGTCTGTGGACGGCCGGCGATGTCGAGCCTGCGTCCGCCGCGGACGGGCGGTTCGCCGCGACCGGCGACCGACCGGCACGAGGCAGTGCGGCCTCGCAGGGCGGGGGCGACCCGCTCCGCCCGGCCGGCCGGCCACGCGGCAGCCGTGAACCCGGCGCGCTCGGCGCGCCCGTTCGCTTCCCGGAATCGACCGGCCGACGACCACGGTCGGTCGATTCCGTTGCCATGACCACAGTTCGAAGGAGACAGGTGTGCATTCTCAGGGTGTAGGTGCTGTTCCGAAGGCGTCCGCCGACAGCCCGGTCCCGGCGCAGCCGAGCGCCGGCGGCCGGCCCGCTCAGGCGGGGGAGATCCTGGCCGGCCTCTTGGCACAACGCGTCAACGGGAGCACGGAGCAGTACCGGAGGTGCCAGAACGCCGCCCGGCAGCGGCTGGACGCACTCGGCTCCCCGCATCCCGGCACCACCCTGCGGGTGGAGGGTGCCCTCCACCTGGCGCAGCGCGCCTTCCTCCCGCCCGACGAGGAGGGCTACGCGAGGCTGCGGCACCTCGACGCCAGCCTGCGCCTGATCGAGGCGGCCTTCCCCCAGGTCGGCACCGATGCCGAACTCTGCCGGCTGACCTGCCTGATGCTGGAAGGAGCCTGGCGGACCCGGGCGCTCACCCCGCCGCGCGAGGAGGAGCAGACCACCGCCTGCGGCTGCCCCCTGTGCCGCCGGCTGCCCACGCCCCCGGCACGCACGCTGGACGACTACCGTTGGCGGCAGAGCGCCGGTCGTCCGCTCGCCGTGAAGAACTGGCCCTACCGCCGGGAACTCGACAGTGTCCTGACCGGTGGCTGGTCCTGGACCCGGCAGATGAACGACCTCGAACAGGACCTCGGCCACCGCCACCGCTTCGAGGACGACATCCTCGTCTTCCACGAGTACAAACGCGTCATCGACACCATCGACACCACGCGCCTCACCCAGCACGTCGAAGACCGCCTGGCCGAGAACTTCAGCACCAACAGCGCCCGGGCCCTGGTCTCCGGACTCTTCGCGGCCCACAAGCGGTCCGTCGACGAGTACTGGCTCCGGCAGCACCACGCGGGCCGTGTGGTGCTCCCCCAGACCAACCCGCTCGGCCAGAGCACGTACTCGGTCCTGCAGATGCTGGACTGCCTGTTCTGGCACGTCGCGCCCGACAACGAACTCTGGCAGGAGGAGAACCTCGCCTCCCTGCTGCTGTGCCGCGTCATCGACGACATGGCCGACGTCCGGGCCGACGCCCTCACCGGCGAGATCAGCAACTTCTGGCTCGCCGAGATGCCCACCCACACCAAGGCCCTCTACGCCGCCTGCGCGATAGCCATCGTCAAGTACGGCTGCATGCCCGAGGCGCACCGCCCGATGTGGAACACCTGGCTGATGACCACCACGATCGTCTGGATGGGGCTCACGGGCCGCCACGCCCTGTGGTTCGACGGCATCACCCAGGGGCTCCCGCCGGCCGACGGGTGCCCGCTGTTACCCGACTCACCGGGGCATCGGGCGAGGTGCTCCGGGACGACGAGCAGTCCCCCGCCTGGCAGCCCGTGCACGAGATGGCGCTGGGCCGGCC
>NZ_JBEYFC010000525.1:0-6017 GCF_040634175.1 Streptomyces sp. NPDC007162 | reverse complement strand
GACTTGAGTTCATACTTGTGCTCTTCCGATCTGCCCTGTACAGGGAGCACGCCGGACCTCTCCTTGCGTATGTCCTGCGACTGGTTGCCGGTGATCGGCAACGCGCCGAGGACGTCGTGCAAGAGACACTCATCCGTGCCTGGAAGAACGCCGGTCAGCTCAATCGAGCGACCGGATCGGTACGCCCCTGGCTGGTGACGGTCGCTCGCCGCATCGTCATCGACGGTCACCGCAGCCGGCAGGCCCGGCCGCAGGAGGTCGATCCGTCGCCGCTGGAGGTCATCCCCGCGGAGGACGAGATCGACAAGGCGCTGTGGCTGATGACGCTGTCCGACGCGCTCGACGACCTGACCCCGGCCCACCGGGAGGTGCTCGTCGAGACGTACTTCAAGGGGCGTACCGTCAACGAGGCGGCCGAGACGCTGGGCATACCCAGCGGCACCGTTCGCTCTCGGGTGTTCTATGCCCTGCGGTCGATGAAGCTGGCGCTTGAGGAGCGGGGGGTGACGGCGTGATGAGTGTGTACGGGGGGCACGGCGGGTTCGGCACAGGTGGTGCGGGTATGTCTGGTGCCATGCAGGAATCTCCGGTGCCCAATGAGCACGAGACCGTCGGCGCGTATGCGCTGGGGATTCTCGACGACGCCGAGGCAACCGCTTTCGAAGCCCATCTGGCCGGGTGCGAATGGTGCGCCCAGCAGCTCGACGAGCTGGCTGGGATGGAGCCCATGCTGGCGGCCCTCGCCGATCTGCCGGGCTCCGGAAGCACCCCGTCCATCGGTGAGTCGCTGTCCGCGAAGCCCAGCCCCCGGATGGTCGAGAAGCTGGTCGTGGAGGTGGCCGACAAGCGGAAGGTCCGCAGCCGGCGCACCCTCTTCGCCCTGGCGGCCTCGATCGCGCTGATCGTCGGCGGCCCGCTGGCCGTCCTGGCGGCGAGCGGCGGATCCTCGGGCGGCACCGCGAACACGGCGGGCGGGACGGCTGCCCAGGCCGCCTTCCAGACCCTGTCCGACAAGACGACGGCCACGGATCCGACGACCCACGTCACCGCGACCGTCGCCCTGGAGAAGAAGGACTGGGGTACCCACGCGGTCCTCCAGCTCAAGAACGTCAGCGGCCCGGAGAAGTGCTCGCTCATCGCCGTCGGCAAGAACGGCGAGCGTGAGACGGTCTCCTCCTGGTCCGTCCCGAACTGGGGCTACGGTCTCGCCGACGCCAAGACGGAGAAGGCCAAGCAGCCGCTCTACGTCAACGGCGGCGCCGCCTTCACCCCCAACGAGATCGATCACTTCGAAGTCATGACCTTTAGCGGCAAGAAGCTGGTCTCGGTCAGCGCGTAGCTTCGGCGGGCCCCCTTCGCGTACGGTTGACGGCTGCCCAGCACGTCAGAAGGGGGCCCGGTGGCCGTTCAGGCTCAGCAATCCGCGGTCGGCTCTCACGGACCCGCACACGACTCCACAGAGGACTCGGTTCGGGACCGTGAGATCAGCGTCGAACAAGCACACCTCGACCGGGTGTACAGGCGCCTCGAGGAGAAGATCCACGAGGCGGAGTTCCTGATGAACGACGCGGCCAAGCGCGGCCAGGTAGGCACCCCCGGTGCGCTCGCCGAGCGGGACGCGCAGGTCTTCCGGGCCGGCGTCCACCTCAACCGGCTCAACAACGAGTTCGAGGACTTCCTCTTCGGCCGGATCGACCTGCTCCTCGGCAAGGACGGCAAGAAGGGCCCCGACGGCGCCTACACCGCCGTGGAGCCGGCGGAGGGCGCGGTCCGCGCCGACAGCACCGCCGACATCGCCGAGACCCTGCACATCGGCCGCATCGGCGTCCTCGACCGGGACTACGCGCCCCTGGTCATCGACTGGCGGGCGCCGGCCGCGGCCCCGTTCTACCGGTCCACTCCGGTGGATCCCGGGCGTGTCGTACGACGCCGGGTCATCCGCTCCAAGGGCCGCCGCGTCCTCGGTGTCGAGGACGACCTGATGCGCCCCGAGCTCACCGCGTTCCTGGACGGCGACACGCTGCCCGTCATCGGCGACGGCGCCCTGATGGCCGCGCTCGGCCAGGCCCGCAGCCACACCATGCGGGACATCGTCGCCTCCATCCAGGCCGAGCAGGACCTGGTCATCCGCGCCCCCGCCGCCTCCGTCACCTATGTCGAGGGCGGCCCGGGCACCGGCAAGACCGCCGTCGCCCTGCACCGCGCCGCCTACCTGCTCTACCAGGACCGGCGCCGCTACGCGGGCGGCATCCTGATCGTGTCCCCGACCCCGCTCCTGGTGGCGTACACCGAAGGCGTCCTGCCGTCCCTCGGCGAGGAGGGCCAGGTCGCCATCCGCGCCATCGGCTCCCTGGTCGACGGCGCCGAGGCCACCCTCTACGACACCCCGGCCACCGCCCGCGCCAAGGGCTCCTCCCGGATGCTCCGGGTGCTGCGCAAGGCCGCCCGCGGCGCCCTGGAACTGAACGACTCGCCGACCCGGCTCCGGGTGGTCGCCTTCGGCCGCCGCCTGGAACTGGAAGCCGGGGAACTCGACCGCATCCGGCAGAACGCGCTGGGCGGCACGGCCCCCGTCAACCTGCTCCGCCCGCGCGCCCGCAAGCTGCTCCTCGACGCCCTGTGGAACCGCTCGGGCGCGGCCGGCCGGCACACCGACCCGGAACTCGCCGCCGAACTGCGCTCCTCCTTCGACGAGGACATCCTCACCGAGGACCCGTTCATCGAGTTCCTCGACGCCTGGTGGCCCGAGCTGACCCCGCGGGCCGTGCTCGCGGCGATGGCCGACGAGAGACGCCTCGGCCGCTGGGCCCGCCGCATCCTCAACCCGGGCGAGGTCCGCCGGGTGGCCCGCTCCCTGAAGCGGGACGGCCACACCGTTCACGACATCGCGATGCTCGACGAGCTCCAGGCGATCCTCGGCGCCCCGGCCCGTCCGAAGCGCAGGCGCGAGGCGCACCCGCTGGACCAGCTCACCGGCCTGGAGGAGCTGATGCCGGTGCGCGAGGAGACCCAGCGCGAGCGCGCCGAACGGCTCGCCCAGGAGCGCGTCGAGTACGCCCATGTCATCGTCGACGAGGCCCAGGACCTCACCCCGATGCAGTGGCGGATGGTCGGACGCCGGGGCCGCCACGCCACCTGGACGGTCGTCGGCGACCCGGCCCAGTCCTCCTGGTCCGACCCCGACGAGGCTGCCGAGGCCCGCGACGAGGCCCTCGGCAGCCGCCCGCGCCGCCGCTTCGAACTCACCGTGAACTACCGCAACCCCGCGGAGATCGCCGAGCTCGCGGCCAAGGTACTGGCCCTCGCCATGCCCGGCGCCACGTCCCCCTCGGCGGTCCGCTCCACCGGGGTCGAACCCCGCTTCACGGTGGTGCGCGACTCCCTGGAGAAGACCGTGCGCGCCGAGGCGGAGCGGCTGCTGGGCCTGGTGGACGGCACGGTCGGGGTGGTCGTCGCCATGGACCGGCGCGCCGAGGCCGCCCGCTGGCTCGCCGGACTCGGGGACCGGGTGGTGGCCCTGGGCAGCCTGGAGGCCAAGGGCCTGGAGTACGACGCGACGGTCGTCGTGTCGCCCGCGGAGATCGCCGACGAGTCCCCGGCCGGGCTGCGCGTGCTGTACGTGGCGCTCACCCGGGCGACCCAGCAGCTGACGGTGGTCTCAGCGGAGCGGGACGAACCGGACGCGGCCGGGGTGCCCGACCTGCTCAGGGACTGAGGCCGGGAGCGCCGGGGGACCCGTTCGGCCGACGGTTTCCTGTGAAGTCGGCGGACGGGAATGGCCAGACGGGATCTGTTTGTTAGCCTTGTCGTGACACCGGCCCGATCCAAGCCCCCGGGCCCAACCTTCGTCGCTGCGAGCGACCACTTGCCGCGAGGCGAGCATGGCGGGTCGGTGTCATGACGTGGGCCTCTTTTTTGCGCGAACAATACGCACGCAATCCGGCCGGGCTAACGCCTACCCGGCGGTAGGTGCGACGATCGGACGGCAAAACCAGCGACACGGTGAAACGAAGGAAGTCGGCCATGGCAACGGCGCCCAGCGTCTCCTACTCGATGACCATCCGGTTGGAGGTGCCCGCGAGCGGAACGGCCGTCTCGCAGCTCACCACCGCCGTGGAGGCCTCCGGAGGCTCGGTCACCGGCCTCGACGTCACCGCGTCCGGCCACGAGAAGCTCCGTATCGACGTCACCATCGCGGCCAGCTCGACCGCCCACGCCGATCAGATCGTCCAGCAGCTGCGCGACATCGAGGGCGTCACCCTCGGCAAGGTCTCCGACCGTACGTTCCTGATGCACCTCGGCGGCAAGATCGAGATGGCGTCGAAGCACCCCATCCGCAACCGTGACGACCTCTCCATGATCTACACCCCGGGCGTGGCCCGCGTGTGCATGGCGATCGCGGAGAACCCCGAGGACGCGCGCCGCCTCACCATCAAGCGCAACTCCGTTGCGGTCGTGACGGACGGCTCCGCGGTCCTCGGCCTCGGCAACATCGGCCCCAAGGCCGCGCTGCCCGTCATGGAGGGCAAGGCGGCCCTCTTCAAGCGGTTCGCGGGCATCGACGCCTGGCCGCTGTGCCTCGACACCCAGGACACCGACGCGATCGTCGAGATCGTCAAGGCCATCGCCCCGGGGTTCGCGGGCATCAACCTGGAGGACATCTCCGCCCCCCGCTGCTTCGAGATCGAGGCGCGCCTGCGCGAGGCCCTCGACATCCCCGTCTTCCACGACGACCAGCACGGCACCGCGATCGTCGTCCTCGCCGCCCTCACGAACGCGCTGCGCTGCACCGGCAAGGCGATCGAGAACATCCGGGTCGTCATGTCCGGCGCCGGCGCGGCCGGTACGGCCATCCTCAAGCTGCTGATCGCGGCCGGCGTGAAGAACGCCGTCGTCGCCGACATCCGCGGTGTCGTGCACTCCGCCCGCGAGGACCTCGTGGACGCGCCCGCCGACTCGCCGCTGCGCTGGATCGCCGACAACACGAACCCCGAGGCGCTCACCGGCTCCCTCAAGGAGGCCGTGCGCGGCGCGGACGTCTTCATCGGCGTCTCCGCCCCGAACGTCCTCGACGGCGCGGACGTCGCCGCCATGGCCGACGGCGCGATCGTGTTCGCACTCGCGAACCCGGACCCCGAGGTCGACCCGGCGATCGCCCGCCAGACGGCCGCGGTGGTGGCCACCGGCCGCTCCGACTTCCCCAACCAGATCAACAACGTGCTGGTATTCCCGGGTGTCTTCCGTGGCCTGCTGGACGCACAGTCCCGTACGGTGAACACGGACATGATGCTCGCGGCCGCGAAGGCTCTCGCCGACGTGGTCACGGAGGACGAACTGAACCCCAACTACATCATCCCCAGCGTCTTCAACGAGAAGGTCGCGGGGGCGGTGGCGGGGGCGGTCCGGGAAGCGGCGAAGGGCGCCTGAGCCCCGCTTCGGGGGCGTGGCCCCCGGGCGAACGGCTGTGAAACTTGCCACGCTTCAGAACCGGCGCGTCGTGAAACCCCCCCTTCGGCCCAGCCGTAGGGTAGGCGCGGCACCCGGATTGGCGTTCCCGCCGCAGGTGGGGGCAGGATGCGTCCCGGCCCAACATGCGGCTTCGCCGCGTGGCACGCCTCAATGGCAAGAAGAACACGGGAGTAACAACATGAACCGCAGTGAGCTGGTGGCCGCGCTGGCCGACCGTGCCGAGGTGACTCGCAAGGACGCCGACGCCGTGCTGGCCGCGTTCGCCGACGTCGTCGGCGACATCGTCTCCAAGGGCGACGAGAAGGTCACCATCCCCGGCTTCCTGACCTTCGAGCGCACCCACCGTGCCGCTCGTACCGCGCGCAACCCGCAGACCGGCGAGCCGATCAACATCCCCGCCGGCTACAGCGTGAAGGTCTCCGCGGGCTCGAAGCTGAAGGAAGCCGCGAAGGGCAAGTGACCTTGCCGTCCGTACGCGGTGAGGGCCGCGTTGGCCTGGTTCTCCTGGACGGTGGTGACGTTTGGGGAGAGCGTCGCGTCGGTCAGGC
>NZ_JBEYFC010000524.1:0-6038 GCF_040634175.1 Streptomyces sp. NPDC007162 | reverse complement strand
GTTCTGGTTCCACTTCGACTGGCGTCTGCCGTCCGCCGGGCCCCTGCGTCCTGCTGTGGCTAGAGCGCGCTGAAGCCGACCTTGCGCACGGTCGGCTCGCCGAGCTCGACGTACGCCAGGCGGTCCGTCGGGACCAGGACCTTGCGGCCGCGCTCGTCCTCCAGGGACAGCACCTGCGACTTGCCCGACAGCGCGTCGGCGACGAGGCGTTCGACCTCTTCGGCGTTCAGACCGCTCTCCAGAACGATCTCGCGAGGCGCGTGCTGCACGCCGATCTTGACCTCCACGGCTATGTCCCTCCGACGGTCAGTGAAGTGCGCGACCTTACGCGCCGTACGCTGCACACATTAGCCCGGTGAGGGGACGTACACGTTCCTGGCGTGCACGCCAGGAGCGAACAGCGAACGGGAATGCGGCGTGCGCGGCCTCCCGCGCCCGCCGGTCCTGCCCTGTCCTGTCAGTGGTGGGAATCGATGCCGTGCAGCGGGAAGCCGGCGATGCCCCGCCAGGCCAGCGAGGCCAGCAGCTGTACCGCCTGGTCGCGCGGGACGCTGCGGTCGCTGTGCAGCCAGGAGCGGGCCACCACCTGGGCGAGACCGCCGAGGCCGGAGGCCAGCAGCATCGACTCCGCGCGCGAGAGGCCGGTGTCCTCGGCGATGACGTCGCAGATCGCCTCGGCGCACTCGGTCGTCACCTTGTCGACGCGCTCGCGTACCGCGGGCTCGTTCGTCAGGTCGGACTCGAAGACCAGCCGGAAGGCGCCGCCGTCGTCCTCGACGTACGCGAAATAGGCGTCCATGGTCGCGCGGACGCGCTGCTTGTTGTCGGTCGTCGATGCGAGCGCGCCGCGTACCGCCTGGATCAGGGCGTCGCAGTGCTGGTCCAGCAGCGCCAGGTACAGGTCGAGCTTGCCCGGGAAGTGCTGGTAGAGAACCGGCTTGCTGACACCGGCGCGTTCGGCGATGTCGTCCATCGCGGCCGCGTGGTACCCCTGTGCGACGAAAACCTCCTGGGCGGCGCCCAGGAGCTGGTTCCGTCGGGCACGGCGCGGCAGGCGAGTGCCCCGCGGGCGTGCCGCCTCTGTCTGCTCGATGGCTGTCACGCCGCCTCCCAAAATCGTCCACATGCGGATCGCGCCGCCCGGCCATCGTACTTTTCGGTAACCGTGATGTGCGCGGTGCGAGCGCAGAATTTCACGTACCGGACGGCGGCGAAAGCCGCACCGGGAAATGCACCGGGAAATACGGACGGAGCAGGTGGGCCCTCCGGAGACCGGTTACGTCAGCGGTAGTCGTCCTCGTCGTGGGAGACCACGCGTGCCTGCTCGACCAGATCGGCCTCGTTCGCGCGGTCCGGGTCCACTTCGGTGAGCGGATCGTCGTGGGACGGTGCGAGGTCCGTGTGCTGCTCGGCCGCGTCGCCCTCCGGTGCCTCGACGTCGATCTCGGGGGCGTTCTCCGCCTCCAGATCGTCGAGCGCGTCCGGGTCGATCGGGTCATAGGCCATGGTGGGGCTCCCTTCCTTCGAACGTCCCTGGCTCAGCAGGGGGCCACAAACGGGTGCCCTGTTTACGAGCGTAGGAGACAGCGGATGCGGACGCTATGTCACCCGGACCGTTCGCCGTGCGTGATCAGTGCCGCTCACCCGGGCCGTCGCCCAGGCACGCCCGTCGGCTCTGTGACGGCGAACACACGAATCACTGTGTGATCGTCTCGTAACATTGGCGCATGTCGTCGACCGAGCTGCCGTCCGTGCCGCCCACCAGCGTGCTCCCGAAGGCAAAAGCCGTCAGAGTCGCCGAGGGCGAGCGGCTGCGGTCGGTGGGTCTGCCCGGCGTCACCCTCTCGATCCGTTCCCGGCCACCCGCGCGCGAAGGCCTGCCGCCCGCGCTGTACGTCCACGGACTCGGCGGTTCCTCGCAGAACTGGTCGGAGCTGATGGAGCGGCTCGAAGGCGTCGTGGACGGCGAGGCGGTCGACCTGCCGGGCTTCGGCAACTCGCCGCCGCCGGACGACGGCGACTACTCCGTCACCGGGCACGCGCGCGCGGTCATCCGTTATCTCGACGCGGCCGGCCGCGGCCCGGTCCACCTCTTCGGCAACTCGCTCGGCGGCGCGGTCTCCACCCGTGTCGCCGCCGTACGCCCCGACCTCGTCCGCACGCTCACCCTGGTCTCGCCGGCGCTGCCCGAACTGCGGGTGCAGCGCACCGCCGTGCCGACGATCCTGATCGGCCTGCCCGGTGTCGCCGGGCTCCTCACCCGTACGACCGGCAGGTGGACCGCCGAACAGCGGGTACGGGGCGTCCTGTCGCTCTGTTACGGCGACCCGGGCCGGGTGACGCCCGAGGCGTTCGAGTACGCGGTGGAGGAGCTGGAGCGGCGGCTGCGGCTGCCGTACTTCTGGGACGCGATGGCGCGGTCCGCGCGCGGGATCGTCAACGCGTACACCCTGGGCGGCCAGCACGGGCTGTGGCGGCAGGCCGAGCGCGTCCTCGCCCCGACGCTGCTGATCTACGGCGCCCGCGACCAGCTCGTCGGCTACCGCATGGCCCAGCGGGCCGTGCGCAGCTTCCGCAACTCCCGCCTGCTGTCCATGCCGGACGCCGGGCACGTGGCGATGATGGAGTACCCGGGGGCGGTGGCCGGGGCGTTCCGCGAACTCCTGGCGGATGCCGAGAGGCCTGGCGGCGGCACCGCCGCTTCGGGACAGAGGGGCTGAGGGACGGGTGGGACGCCACAGCCGCCACGGCCCGGCACCCAAGGACGACGCCGCGGGCACAGCCGGCGTGGGCGCGGGGCGTCTTCCCGACGGCGCACCGGCTGACGGCACACCGGCAGACGGTGTGCCCCTGGTCAGTGGCGGGCACCCACGGCAGCGGGAGGCGGGGGCCGGCCGTCCGGGCGGGGTGTCGATACCGCGGCAGCGGCGGGGGTCCCCCGGCGGGCCCCGGCAGGACTACGTCGACGCCTTCGACGAGGACGCCGACGTCTTCACGCCCCGCCCCGGCATCGCGCCCCGGCGTGCGGAAACGTATTTGCCGGTCCCCGGCCCGAGAACGTCCCCGCGTACCTCCCCGCTCGCCGCCGAGCCGTACGGCGACGAGGACCATGCGCCGCCCACCGGGGAACCCGCGCAGCCCAAGGGCGGCAAGGGCCGGGCCTTCACCGGCATCGCGGCCGCCGCCGTCACCACCGTGCTCGCGGTGATCGTCGCCGGACAGGTCGCCGACGGCCGTGACGGCGGCGTACGGGCCGGGTCGGGCGCCGACGCGCGGGCCACCGACGGAGCCGCCTCGCGCGGCGACGGCAGGATCACCCCGTCCGCCTCGGCCTCGCCGAGCCTCGCCACCCTGTCGTACGCGCAGGCGATGGACACCAAGTACCCGCTCAGCGCCGAGCTGGCCGGCTCCGGGAAGTTCACCACGGTGCCCGGCAGCGCGAAGGCGCCCGGCAAGGGCCGGAAGTACACCTACCGCGTCGACGTGGAGCAGGGGCTGGGCCTGGACGGGGAACTGTTCGCCGACGCCGTGCAGAAGACGCTCAACGACGACCGCAGCTGGGCCCACGACAGTGCCCGTACCTTCGAGCGCGTCTCCTCCGGCAGGCCCGATTTCGTGATCACGCTGGCCAGCCCCGGCACCACCGCCAAGTGGTGTGCCAAGTCGGGCCTCGACACGACCGAGGACAACGTGTCCTGCGACTCGGCGTCCACCCAACGCGTGATGATCAACGCGTACAGGTGGGCACAGGGCAGCAGGACGTACGGCGACAAGATCCACGCCTACCGGCAGATGCTGATCAACCACGAGGTCGGCCACCGGCTCGGCTACGGCCACGTGACGTGCGACAAGGACGGCGAGCCGGCACCGGTCATGCAGCAGCAGACCAAGTTCCTCGACCACGGCGGAATCCACTGTCTCCCCAACCCCTGGCCCTATCCCAGGAGTTGACAGGTGGCGCATACATCACATTGACATGCGCAGAAAGTTCATTCATATTTTTGGGCATGTCGTCCCCCCACGCCTCTTCGCGCGCCGCCATCGAGCTGGCGCTCATCGGCGTGACCGCGCTCTGCGTGGCCGACATCCACTGTCGCTGACCCTCGCCCTCCGGCGTTCGTGTCGCGATTCTCCTGTGCCGCCGTGACCTCGGTCACGGCTCTTTCGGCGACCTGACGCCCGGGCAGACGTCTGTTCACTTTCGTCTCACTCCTCGTCAATCTGTCTCATCTATCGAGACATGCCTTCCGAGAGGTCGTCATTCCGATGCGTCAACCGTCCGTCAGAGCGCGCCGTGTGGCCGTGGCAACCGTCAGCCTGGTCGTGGCAGCGGGTGCCGCCGCCTGCGGGCCGAAGGACAACGATGCCAAGGGCTCCGGTGGCGACTCCACGCCGCACAAGGGCGGCACGCTGACCGTGCTGAACTCCGACCCCCAGTCGGACTTCGACCCGGCCCGCCTGTACACCTCCGGCGGCGGCAACGTGCCCTCCCTGGTGTTCCGCACGCTCACCACCCGCAACCGCGCGAACGGCGCCGCCGGCACCAAGGTCGTCCCGGACCTGGCCACCGACACCGGCCGTCCCAGCAAGAACGCGACCGTGTGGACGTACACCCTGAAGGCGGGCCTCAAGTACGAGGACGGCACGGCGATCACGTCCGCCGACATCAAGTACGGCATCGAGCGCTCCTTCGCCCCCGAGCTCTCCGGCGGCGCGCCCTATCTGCGGGACTGGCTGGTCGGCGCGGCCGACTACCAGGGGCCGTACAAGGACAGGAAGGGGCTGTCGGCGATCGAGACGCCGGACAGCCGCACGATCGTCTTCCACCTGGACAAGCCCGAGGGCGAGTTCCCCTACCTGGCCACGCAGACGCAGTTCGCGCCTGTCCCGAAGGCCAAGGACACCGGCACGAAGTACGAGGAGCACCCGGTCTCCTCAGGGCCGTACAAGGTCGTCGAGAACGACAACGACGGCGAGCACCTGGTGCTGGAGCGGAACACCTACTGGTCGGCGTCCGCCGACGACCAGCGCAAGGCCTACCCGGACAGGATCGACGTCCGCTCCGGGCTCGACTCCTCCGTGATCAACCAGCGGCTGTCGGCGTCCCAGGGCGCGGACGCGGCGGCCGTCACCACGGACACCAACCTCGGCCCGGCCGAACTCGCCAAGGTGACCGGCGACAAGGAACTGGCCGCGCGGGTCGGCACCGGCCACTTCGGCTACACGAACTACATCGCGTTCAACCCGACGGTCAAGCCGTTCGACAACGTCAAGGTGCGACAGGCGATCTCCTACGCCGTCGACCGGTCCTCCGTGGTCAACGCCGCGGGCGGCAGCGCGCTCGCCGAACCCGCGACCACCTTCCTGCCGAACCAGAAGTCCTTCGGCTACACGCCGTACGACCTCTTCCCGGCCGGTGCCACCGGCAACGCGGCCAAGGCCAAGGAGCTGCTGAAGGAGGCGGGCTACCCGAACGGGCTCACGGTCACGCTGACCCACGACAACGCCCAGAACTTCAAGACCAGCCCCGAGATCGCGACCGCCGTCCAGGACGCCCTCAAGAAGGCAGGCATCACCGTCAAGCTCCAGGGCCTGGAGGACAACAACTACTCGGACACCGTCCACAGCGTGAAGACCGAGCCGGGCTTCTTCCTCTCCGCGTGGGGTGCCGACTGGCCCTCCGGCGGTCCCTTCCTCGCCCCGATCTTCGACGGCCGGCAGATCGTCAAGGACGGCGCGAACTTCAACTCCGGTCTGCTCAACGACGCATCGGTCAATGCCGAGATCGACGCGATCAACAAGTTGACCGATCTTGACGCCGCCGCCGAGCGGTGGGGCGCGCTGGACAAGAAGATCGGCGCACAGGCACTGACCGTCCCGCTGTTCCACCCCGTCTACAAGCGGCTGGTCGGCAAGGACATCAGGAACGTCGTGATCAGCGACTGGACCGGTGTCCTGGACATCTCCCAGGTCGCGGTGAAGTAGCGACGTGAGCGAGGCACTTGTCGCCCCCCAGGCCCCCGAGGCTCGATGCCGAT
>NZ_JBEYFC010000523.1:0-6066 GCF_040634175.1 Streptomyces sp. NPDC007162 | reverse complement strand
GCCGGGACCGCGCGGGCCGGTGTCAGGAGCCTGGACACGGCCACGCGGATGACGCGTGCGGCACGCAACGCGCTGCTCGGAGCCGAACGGCAGTGGCGCTCCGGCGCCCGGGCGCACCTGGCGCTGCGGGCGGCGGATCCGGCGCGGGCCGACGCGGTACGCCGGCTCGCCGTGCATGTCGCCGCCGAGCTGGCCGAGCATCCGGACGTGCTCTTCGCCTACTGGGACGAGGGGCTCGGGCGGCTGGTGGTGGCCGCGGCCGAGGAGGCGGTCACCGACGACGTGGTGGCGCACGCGAACGACCTCGCCGCACGATACGGTCTGGTCGCCGACGACGGCGGCCCCGAGGACATCACGCACCCGGCGGACCCGCAGGGCATCCGCGCGGCGCTGGCGACCCTCGCGGCGGACCTGGTCGGCACCGGTGTGGGCGTCGCCGCCTACACGCTGCGGCTGCCGCCGTCGCCGCGGGCGGTGACCGCCGTGGTGACCGTACTGCGGGAGAACCCCCGCTTCCGCGGCCTGCTCCGCGACCACCTGGGCGCCGACGCCATGGACCTGCTGCTGACGTGCGCGAACGCGGCGGCCCACGGAGCCGGGCAGACCCCCGCTGCGCTGCTGCTCGACGGGGCCCTGCGCGGCTGCCAGCTCGCCGACACGATGGCTCGGGCGGCCGCCTTCGAGCTGTTCCACGACGAACTGTGCAACCCGGACCGGCCGAGCACCGGCGACGCCGGCCGTCCGCGGCCGCCCCTGCGCACCACTCCTGCCTCGGAGTACGCCAACCACGCGTTCGCCGGCAGCGTCCTGGGCGCGGCGGCCACGCTGCTGGTCAAACACGATGTCACCGAGGCGGCGGAGGCGGTGCTCGCGGCCTCGCCGAAGGCCGCCCGGTACGGGCCGACCGCCTTCGAGGCGGTGCTCGGTGCCGTACTGGCCCGTTCGGGGCTGCTCGTCCGCGACCCCGAGCGGCTGCGGGAGCTGGAACTCGTCGGCACCCTCGTGCTGCATCCGAGCGCGGTCCGGGGCGCGGACGGGGAGGCCGATCCCTGGACGGAGCCGGTGCTGGACGCGGCCCGGCGCGCCGGGCTGCGGGTCGTCCTGGTGGACGATCCGGCGTTGGAGGACTTCACCGGCCTGGCCGACCAGGTGGTGGACGCCCGACGGCCGTTGGACGACGTGGTGTGCTCACTGCCCGAGGACGCGGGCGCGGTGATCACGGTGGCCCGGCTGTGGTCGGAGCGGGACCACGGGCTGCTGGCCGGGCTGCTCGCCGGGGACCTCGCGCTCGCGCTCGCCGACGCCGACAGCACGGTCGTCTGGGGTGCCGACGCCCTGGCCCTGCACGGACTGCCCGATGTGTGGCGGCTGCTGACCGCGGTACCGGCCGCGCGCCGGGTGGCCCGGCGTTCGCAGATCCTGGCCCGCTCGGGGGCCGCGCTCTCCGGGCTGCTGGTGGCCGTCGGCGAGTCGAGGAGCGGGCGCGGCCGGCTGGCCGCGCTGCCCGGTATGCGGCACGCGCCGGTGGACGGTGCCGCCGCGACGGCACTGCTGTCGGCGACCTGGGAGGCGCTGCGGGTGGCACGCGCCGGCGCGCCGCACCCCCGGGCCCGCGTGCACTGGCACGAACTGGGCGCGCGGGAAACCCTGGAGCGACTGGAGCACGAGCGGGAGCCGGTGTCGCCCGAGGAACGGCAACGGGCCGCGGAGCCGTCCCGGAACCCGCTGCTCACCCCGGTGCGGTGGACGCTGCGGCTCGCCGGTGCCGTGCGCAGCGAACTGGACGACCCGCTGACCCCGGTGCTGGCGGTCGGCTCGGCCGCGTCCGCGATCGTCGGCTCGGTGGTGGACGCGGCGCTGGTGGTCGGCGCGCTCGACCTGAACGCGCTGATCGGCGGCGTCCAGCGGCTGCGGGCCGAACAGGCCGTGTCGGGGCTGCTCGCCGAGCAGAAGCGGCAGGCACGGGTGGCGGACTCCCCGGACGAACCGGACACGCACACCGTCGACGCGGCGCGCCTGGCGCCGGGCGACGTGATCGACCTGCACACCGACGACGTGGTGCCGGCCGACGCCCGGGTGCTGTCGGAGGACGGCCTGGAGGTCGACGAGTCCGCGCTGACCGGGGAGTCGGTGCCGACGGAGAAGCACACCGCGGCGACCCCGCACGTGCCGGTGGCGGACCGGCACTCCATGGTCTTCGAGGGCACCACGGTGGCCGCGGGTCAGGCACGCGCGGTGGTCGTGGACACCGGTGAGCGCACCGAGTCCGCCCGCGCCGTCCACCTGGCCGCGCGCACGCCCCCGGCCGCCGGAGTACAGGCCCGGCTGCACGAACTCACCGCGCAGGCGCTGCCGTTGACGCTGGGCGGCGGCGCCGCGGTCACCGCTCTCGCGCTGCTGCGGGGCAGCCCCATCAGGGAGGCGGTCAGCGGCGGTGTCGCCGTGGCCGTGGCCGCCGTGCCGGAGGGGCTGCCGCTGGTGGCGACGGTCGCCCAGCTGGCCGCCGCCCGGCGGCTGAGCCGGGACGGGGTACTGGTCCGGGCACCGCGCGCGCTGGAGGCGCTGGGCCGGATGGACACCGTCTGCTTCGACAAGACCGGCACGCTCACCGAGAACACCCTGCGCCTGGTGCGGGTGACCGACGGCGAGGGACACGGCCACCCGGTGGGCGACGCACGCGCGGCCGGCACCCTGCGGGTGGCGGCCCGGGCCTGCCCCCAACTCGGCAACGGCGACGGGCCGCCGGATCACGTCACCGACGCGGCGGTCCTGGACGCGGCCGAACCCGACCCCGACTGGCTCCAGTTGGAGGGACTTCCGTTCGAGGCGGCCCGCGGGTACGCGGCCGCCGTCGGCCGGTCCGGCGACGGACCGCCGCTGCTGGTGGTGAAGGGAGCACCGGAGACCGTCCTGCCGGCCTGCTCCGGTCTCCCGGCAGCCGCCTCGGCGACGGCACAGTCGCTGGCCACCGAGGGCCTGCGGGTCCTCGCCGTCGCCCAGCGTCGGCCCGACGACGCCGAGGACGTCTCGGGCGTCCTGGAACAGCCCCTGGAACACCTTGAGTTCGTCGGCCTGCTGGCCCTCGCGGACACCCCTCGCGAAACCTCCACCGCCCTGGTGCGCGGTCTGCGCGAGGAGGGCGTACGGCCGGTGATGCTCACCGGCGACCATCCGGGGACCGCCCGGACGATCGCCGCCGAACTGGGCTGGCCCGCGGACACCGTCGTGGTGACCGGTGACGACCTCGCGGCCGTGGACCGCTCGGGCAGGGCCCGTGTCCTGCGCGACGCCGGTGTGGTGGCGCGCGTCGCGCCGGAGCAGAAGCTACAGGTCATCGAGGCGCTGCGGGATGCGGGACGGGTGGTCGGCATGGTCGGGGACGGCGCCAACGACGCGGCGGCGATCCGTGCCGCCGACGTGGGCGTGGGCATCAGCACCCGCGGTTCGGCAGCCGCCCGCAACGCCGCCGACCTCGTCCTGACCGACGACGACCTGACGGTGCTGATCGACGCGGTGCGCGAAGGCCGGTCGCTGTGGCACGGGGTCGCGGACGCCGTCGCCATCCTCATCGGCGGCAACGCGGGGGAGGTCGGTTTCGGTGTGCTCGGCACCCTGCTGGGCGGCCGGGCTCCGCTGTCCACCCGGCAGATGCTGCTGGTCAACCTCTTCACGGACCTGTTCCCGGCGATGGCGGTGGCGGTCACCCCGAAGGAGCCGGACGAGCGGGAGGATCCCGGCTCGCCGTCGGCCGCGCTCGGAGCGCCGCTGCTGCGGCAGATCCGGCACCGTGCGCTGACGACCAGCGTGGGCGCGCTCATGGCCTGGCTCGCCGGCCGGGCGACACCGGGAACGTCCCGCCGTTCCAGCACGATGGCGCTCGCCGCGGTGGTCGGTACCCAGCTCGTGCAGACCCTGCTGGACCGCCGTGACAGCCCACTGGTCCGGCTCACCGCGCTGGGCTCGGCGGCGGTGCTGGTCGCGCTCATCGAGACACCGGCGGTCAGCCACTTCTTCGGTTGCACCCCGCTGGGCCCGGTGGCCCTGGCCGCGGTGGCCGCGTCGATCGCCCTGGCGGTCTGGAGTCAGCGCGCCCTGCCGTTCCTGGAGCGGAAGGTCACGGATCTGCTGCCCGCCACGTGACCGCGCGACGTTCGCAGGCACGGAGCGGATCAACGACCGCTGCTGGACGGCCGGATGGCGAAGCGTGAGACTGAGGGGATCCGACACCCCTCGCGGCCAGGACGGTGACCATGGACGAGACGACAGCTCCCCCGCGTGTGGAGCTCACCGCGCGGGCCGCCGATCTGGTGCGCCGGCTGCACGCCGCACACGGTCCGCTGATGTTCCACCAGTCCGGCGGCTGCTGCGACGGCAGCGCGCCCATGTGCTATCCGGACGGCGAGTTCCGCACCGGCGGCTCGGACGTGCTGCTGGCCGAACTGGTGGTGGACGGCGTCGCGGAGCCGGTCACCTTCTGGATGTCCCGCAGCCAGTACGAGGTGTGGAGCCACACCCGTCTGATCGTGGACGTGGTACCCGGACGCGGTAGCGGATTCTCGCTGGAGGCGCCCGAGGGGGTGCGTTTTCTCACCCGTTCTCGCGTAGTCGACGTCTAGCGGCCCCGTAGGTCACCCGCGTCTGCTGCACTTCCCTGTGTCCTGTGGAACTTGACGAGACATCAGGGGGTGCGGTGACGCATCGTCGGAGACGACCTGCAGCGACGACCCGAACTCTGTTCACGATTCTCACCACGTCCGGCGTGCTGGCCGGTGCGGCCCTCACGGGGGCGGCACCGGCCGGCGCCGCGTCGGGGGCCGGCCGGATCTCGTCCGGCGTCACCTACCGGCAGTTCGACGTGCCGGCGGCCAGGGGCACGGTCCACGCCCACGTGCTGACCGTCGACCTGGCCGACCCGCACGTCCGGGTGGACCTGCTCACCCCGGGTGCGGTGGCCGCCCGCGCGAGGGTGTCCGCCATGGCCGACGCCGCCGGTGCCGTCGCGGGCGTGAACGGCGACTTCTTCGACATCACCGAGAACCAGCACCCGGGCGTCGAGGCGACCGGGGCGAGCGTCGGCCCGGCGATCGCACACGGCAGGGTGCTCAAGTCGGCGGTGCCGACGGCCCAGCGGTTCGGCCCGTCGCTGCCGCCGGACACCGCCACCACCGACGTCTTCGGCGTGGGCGTGGACCGCCGGGCCCGGCTCGACCGGCTGGTGTTCACCGGCACGGTACGCACCCCCGCCGGGAGCCTCCCGCTGCGCGGGCTCGACCAGTACGCGCTCGCGCAGGGCACCGTGGGCGCCTATACCGCCGCCTGGGGCTCGGCCTCCCGCAGACGCGCCACCTGCGGTTCGGACACCGACCGGGCTGCCGGGTGCAGCGCGGACACCTTCGAGGTCCGGGTCCGCGGCGGCAAGGTGATCGGCACGTCCCGGGCGCCCGGCAGTGGCCCGATCGCGGCGGGCACGACCGTCCTGCTGGGCCGGGAGGCGGGCGCGGACCGGCTGCGCCGGCTCGTCAGGGGTGAACCGGTCACGGTCCGCGGGCGGCTGGTGGCGTCCGGCGCCAGGACCCCCTACCGCTTCGCGGTCGGCGGCTACCCCGTGCTGCGCGACGGCGAACTGCTGCCCGGTCTGGACGACAACGTCTCGGCCGTGCGTACGGCGGTGGGTTACGCGAGCGGAGGACGCAGGCTCCTCCTCCTCGCACTAGACGGCGCGACCGCCTACCGCAAAGGTATGACGATCGCCGAAGTCGCTTCGGAAATGCGGCGGTTGGGCGCGGCCGATGCGTTCAGCCTGGACGGCGGCGGCTCCACGACGATGGTGGCCCGGACGGCGGGGGCGAAGACGGTGAGCGTGCTCAACCACCCGACCGACAGCCCGGAGCGCGCCGTGGCGAACGGCATCGGGGTGTTCTGGAAACCGTGACCGGGGATCCGTGAGCCGACGGCGAGGGCCGTCGGCTCACGGCCGCAGGCTGCTGACCTAGGGAGATGGGCGGGTTGGGGAAGATTGTGAATAGGAGGGGGTATATATAGGTGGGGGGCGGGAGAATAAAAAAA
>NZ_JBEYFC010000522.1:0-6075 GCF_040634175.1 Streptomyces sp. NPDC007162 | reverse complement strand
CGGGGAACTCTTCACCGTTGCGATCCACCAGGGCGTTCATCCACGGAATCATGGTCTGAACCTGGTAGAGCCTGCGGCTTTGGCGGTAGCGTTCGGCAGCAGCGTCCTTCGCCCGGGAGAAGGCACGGTAGACGCCGTGCGTGAGTCCAGGATGGTCCCGCAGCAGTTCGCGCCGGATGACGATGGTGTGCATCATCGGGAAGATGCCGGTTCGCCGGTAGTAGTCGCGTTCCCGCGGCTCGAAGTCGGGGAACAGCCGGGTGACGTTCGGGGATCCGTCAAGCACGCACTGCGGGACGTTCGCCGAGAACAGCGCGTCGATATCACCGGCGTCGAGCATCGCGCTCAGTGTCTTTCCCTCGGGCGCAACGCGCACGTCGACTTCGGCCGGGTGCGGGTGGGGGATGAAGTCGAAGGGGGGCGCGGGGTGTTCGAGGCCGCCGATCACCCAACGGCATTCCTCGGGTTTGAATCCGTACTCGTCCGCCAGGATCCCTTTGGCCCACACACCGGAGTCCTGGCCGTAGACGCCGAACTCGCCGATGGTCCTTCCCGCAAGATCGCTCGGCTCCGTGATCCCGCTGTGGCTGTTGACGAAGATGCACGAGTGACGGAACACGCGGTTCGGGAAGATCGGCAACGCGACGTACGGCAGTCCTGTCTTCAGCAATCGCAGGTAGAACGTGAGACCGAGCTCGGCGACGTCGAACTCGTTTCCGCGGATCAGCCGGTCGAAGAGCTCCGGCAGGGTCGCTGCGGTTTTCATCGTGACGTCGACACCGTCGATGCTGACGGTTCCGTCGAACAGCGCCCGCGTGGTGTCGTACGGGAAGCACCCGACCGTGAGTGCAGGGGCGGCCATGAAGACTCCTCCTTGTCAGCTCTGCTGCTTCCATCGTTTGCCGTCGCGCTGTCCGCTGTCCAAGACCCGTCGGGAACGTCCGATACCGCACGGGTATCGTGGTCGAGGTGGACCTTCGCTCGCTCCGGTATTTCATCGCCGTCGCCGAGGAGCGCCACATCGGCCGGGCGGCGAACCGCCTGCACATGACGCAGCCGCCGCTGAGCCGCGCGGTCCGGCAGCTTGAGGACGAACTCGGCGTCCTCCTGTTTGAACGCACCCCCAGGGGCGTCACCCTCACGCCCGCCGGAGAGGTTCTGTACGGCGAGACGGGGGCGTTGTTGGGACGAGTGGACGGGGTCCGCAGGCGAGTGGCCGCTGCGGCGGGTACGGCGACCCTCGCCGTGGGGACCCTGGCGGACGCGGCCGAACAGGTCGGCGGCCGACTGGTCTCACTCTTCCGGGCCTGCTATCCGCACGTGCACGTCAGCATCCACGAATCCGACCTCGGCGACCCGACAGCCGGACTCCGCGCCGGACTGGTCGACGTGGCCATCACCCGAACTCCCTTCGACGACACTGGCATCAGCATGCACGTCCTGCGCTCGGTACCCGTCGGCGTAGTCATGCGTGGCGGTGATCCGCTCGCCGCTCATGCCTCGGTCTCGTCGACCGACCTCGCCGGCCGCCGATGGGTCCGGCTGCCGGAGGGCGCCGATCCGGCGTGGACGGCGTACTGGACCGGCAGCGGGGACAACGACAACGACGCGTCGCCGGTCATGCGAACGATCCAGGAGTGCCTGCAAGCGGTCCTGTGGAACGGCACATCGGCTCTCGCTCCCATCGACCAGTCGATGCCCGACGGCCTGGTCGTCGTCCCGCTGAGTGACCGCCCGCCCAGTGATCTCGTCGTGGCCTGGCCAAGGACAGCACGCAGCCCAGTGGTACGGGGTTTCATCCAAGTCGCCAAGAACGGCTGGCACACCTGAAACAGGCACCGGTGCTCCGGTTCCCGCCCCTCGTATGTTCGATCGGCGGCTTCCGCTCTTGTACTTCCGTGCACAGCGGGCATCCGTCCGTGCGGAAGAATGATCACGCACACGCGGAACCGACGAGGAGGCCGGTGCATGACACGCCCGATCACGGCAGGGGTCGACGGGACTGAGGAGAGCCTCGCGGCTCTGGACTGGGCGGCCCGGGAGGCGGTCCGGCGGGGGCTGCCGCTGCGGGTGGTGCACGCCTGGCGGTACGAGGAGCACGAGGCGCTCGGCGGTGACCGGGACGCCCAGCGCGGGTGGGTGTCCGACGGCGTGAGGGAGTCGGTGCGGGCCGTCACCGGACGGTATCCGGACCTCACGGTGAGCGTGGACGTCGTGGAGGGCGCCCCGGTGGAGGCGCTCGTGGACGCGGCCGCCGGGGCCGAACTGCTGGCGCTGGGCTCGCGCGGGCACGGGCCGGTCGTCGGGTTCCTGCTGGGTTCCGTGGGCCGGCAGGTGATAGCCGACGCCGCCCGTCCGGTCGTCCTGGTCCGCGCCGGGGACCGGCCCGCAGCGGAGGCCGCCGGCCGGGAGGTGGTCGTGGGTCAGCAGGGCGGAGTCGAGGACAGCCCGGCGGTGCTGGAGTTCGCCTTCGAGACGGCGGCGGCCCGGGGCGCCGCGGTCCGGGTCGTCCGGGCCTGGACCCTGCCGCCCGTCTTCGCCTACAGCCCGGGTTCGATGAGGCTGCTGGACGAGGCCGGCGGCCTGGAACAGTACGAGAAGAAGGCGCTGACCGAGGCCGTGCGGCCGCTGCGGGAGCGGTTCCCGGCGGTGCCGGTCGCCGAGCACGTGGAGATGGGCAGCGCCGGACAGGTACTGCTGTCGGTGGCCGGACGTGCCCAGCTCATGGTCGTGGGCCGGCGCGCCCACCGGACGGCGGTCGGCGCCCGCATCGGCTCGGTCGCGCACGGGGTGCTGCACCACGCCGACTGCCCGGTGGCCGTGGTGCCGCACGACTGACCTGCTCGACCGCTCACCCCGGGGCCCGCTCCGGGATTCACTCCGGGGTGACCGGCTCCAGCGTCTCCCGGGCCTTGGGCAGCACGTTCTCGATGTAGTCCTCGACCGCGATGTCCAGGCCTATGTCGTGCTGTGCGCGCTCGGACAGGTACCAGCGGTGCTCCAGCAGCTCATGGTAGATCTCGGCCGGGTCCATGGAGCCGCGCAGCTCCAGTGGCACGGCCCGCACGGTGGGGCGGAAGACGTCCCGCACCCACCGGTGGGCCAGCACCTCGGGGCGGGCGGCGAGTGGGTCGCCCGGGGCGTAGTCGTCCTGGGTGGCCATCCAGCTCTCCAGGTCGTTCAGCAGCCGCCGCGCCTGGTTCTCCTCGGCGTCCAGCCCGGTGAGCCGGAGCAGCTGGCGCTGGTGGTGGCCGGCGTCGACGACCTTCGGCACGAAGGTGACGCTGTCGCCGTTGGAGGAGTGCTCGATCTGCATCTCGGCGACGTCGAACCCGAGTTCGTTGAGCCGCCTGATCCGGCGCTCGATGTACTGGTACTTGCCCGCCGGATACACCGAGGTCCGGGTCAGCTCCTCCCACAGGTCGCCGTACCGGGTGCAGATCTCGAACCCGAACTCGATCGGGTCGAGCGACGGGTGCAGCGCTCCCGACGCCTCCAGGTCGAGCAGCTCCCCGCTGATGTTGACCCGGGCGAGGTCGAGGTCGTACTCCCGCTGTCCGTTGCTCAGCTGCGCGTGCAGGTCGCCGGTCTCGGCGTCCACCAGGTACGCCGCGTACGCGCCCGCGTCCCGCCGGAACAGGGTGTTGGACAGCGAACAGTCGCCCCAGGCGAAGCCGGCCAGGTGGAGTCGTACGAGCAGGACCGCCAGGGCGTCCATGAGGCGGTGCATGGTGGCCGGCCGCATGGTCGTCTCGAACATCGAGCGGTACGGCATCGAGCCGCCCAGGTGCCGGGTGACCAGCACCGACTCCAGCGGCTCGCCGGCCGGGTCGGTACGGCCGGTGATCACCGCGAGCGGGTCGACCGCCGGGATGGTGAGCCGGTCCAGGTCGCGCAGCAGCTCGTACTCGCGCAGCGCCGGGCGCTCCGCGAGCTCCTTCACCGCGATGACCTCGTCGCCCGCGCGGGCGTAGCGCACCACGTGCCGGGAGATGCCGCGGGGGAGCGGCACGAGGTACTCCTCGGGCCACTCCTCCAGCGGGACGTCCCAGGGGAGTTCCAGCAGGAGCGCCGGGTGCTCCGGATTGGTCGCGCTGATCTGCAGTGCCATGTCCCGAACCTTAGACGGCGCGTTCGCGGGCCTGCTGGGCGGCCGCCTTCACGGACCCCCGGTGCAGCGGGCCGTGTCCCGGCAGCAGCGCGTCGGCGTCGAGTGCCGCGATGACGTCGAGCGAGGCCACCGCGCGGGCCCGCTCGTGGTGGAACATGTCGGGCAGCAGCTGCGGGCCCTTGACCCGCGAGGTGCGGTGGCCGCTGACCAGGGCGTCGCCGGAGATCACCAGGCCGGCGTCCGGCAGGTGGTAGACGGTGTGCCCGTCGGTGTGGCCGGGGGTGTGCACCGGTACCGGCCGGCCCGGCAGGTCGAGGGCGCCGCCCACGGCGGCCGGGAACGCCTCGGGCGCGGTGACCGGATGCTGCTCGGTGCCGCCGACCCGCAGCACGTGCACCAGCCACGGCATCACCCCGGGCCGCCAGGCGTTCTTCAGCACGTTGCCCACCGCCACCTGCTGGAGGAAGTCCCGCCGCGCGTGCGGGACCTCGGCCTCGTGCAGGTAGACCGGCACGCCGTGCGTGTCGCGCAGGTACTCGGCGGAGCCGAGGTGGTCGTTGTGCGCGTGGGTGATCAGCACGGCCGTCACCGCCTCCGGCGAACCGCCCACCTCCGCGAGGGAGTCGAGCAGTCCCTGCCGGTCCCCGGGGTAGCCGGTGTCCACCAGGGTGACGGCGTCACCGTCCTTGAGGATCACCCAGTTGGTGTGGTTGCCGTGCACCAGATAGGTGCCCGCGGCGACTTCGTGTACCTCGGCCCGCATGATCTCCCCGGCTCGCCCGTATGTGCAGATCGAAACGGAGGACAGCCAACCACATGCGGCTGTCCGGCGGGCGGCCGGGAACCGTCTCAGCGCACCCCGTGCGGCCGGAACTGCACGCTGATCCGCGGCCCGGCGGCCCGTGCCGTCTTCGGTACGCAGTGCTCCCAGGTCCGCTGGCAGGAGCCGCCCATCACGATCAGGTCGCCGTGCCCCAGCGGGCGCCGGAGCGAGGGGCCGCCGCCCAGCGGGCGCAGCAGCAGGTCCCTGGGCTCACCCACGGAGAGGATCGCGACCATGGTGTCCTGCCGTGCGCCCCGGCCGATCCGGTCGCCGTGCCAGGCGACGCTGTCGCGGCCGTCGCGGTAGTAGCAGAGCCCGGCCGTGGTGAACGGCTCGCCCAGTTCGTCGTCGTAGTGCCGGGTGAGTGCCTCGCGGGCCTCGGTGAGGACGGGGTGGGGGAGCGGGTCGGCGGCGCCGTAGAAGGCGAGCAGGCGGGGCACGTCCACCACGTTGTCGTACATCGTGCGCCGCTCGGCGTGCCAGGGCACCTCGGCCGCGAGCCGCTCGAACAGGGCGTCGGCGCCGGTCAGCCAGCCGGGCAGCACGTCGATCCAGGCGCCGGAGCCCAGCGCGGTCCTGCGGACCCGGTCGAGGGAGCCGAGCCGCAGCTCGTCGGTCTGGTCGAACAGGGAGCCCTGGAGGTGCGTGGCCATGTGGCCAGCGTACTCCTTAATCGAAAATATGTTCTGGTCCAGGTACTGGGTTCAGGTACTGGGAGCAGTAGCCCTTTCGATACGTTCATGTATCCGATACATTCACGTATCGAACGGAGGTCAGGACATGCCCGTGGACGGTGCGCCCCAGCGTGTGACCCGGCGCCGGGTGCAGACCCGGGCCCGGCTGCTCGACGCCGCGTTCACCGTGTTCGCCGCCAAGGGTTTCGGGCGGGTCTCCATCGAGGAGGTCTGCGAGGCCGCCGGGTTCAGCCGGGGCGCCTTCTACTCCAACTTCAGCACCCTCGACGAACTGTTCTTCGCCCTCTACCAGGACCGGGCCGACCTCATCGGCCGGCAGGTCGCCGACGCGCTAGCCCTGGACGGACCCGGCCTCGACGTGCCCGCCTCCGTGGACCGGGTCACCGAGGTACTCCTCCACGCCCTGGCCGGCCAACCAGCCGATGTGCATGCACCACGAGCTGAGC
>NZ_JBEYFC010000521.1:0-6112 GCF_040634175.1 Streptomyces sp. NPDC007162 | reverse complement strand
AACACCGCCGCGATCCCAATCGCCGCCGTCGCCGCGATCGGCTGCACTACCTACAGCATCCGGCCCTGCGGGCCACCCGCGGGGCCGCGGTCGCCGTGGCCCAGGTGGACACCGCCGGCGGAGAACTCGCGTTCGCGGGAGTCGGCAACGTGGGCGCCCGGCTGCGCGCCGCCGGTTCCTGGCAGCACCTGATCTCCCATCCGGGCATCGTCGGCGCCCAGTTCCCGGCGACCGTCCCCGAGCGCCGCCTGCCCTGGACGCCGGGCAGCCTGCTCGTCCTGCACAGCGACGGGCTGCCCAGCCGGTGGGTGCCGCCCGAGGATCCCGGCCTCCTCGCCCGCGAGCCGGCCGTGATCGCCGCGACCGTCCTCCGCGACGCCAGCAGCGCGGCCAGCCCCGGCCGCGACGACACCTGTGTGGCCGTCCTGACCTCCGACCGACAGGCCGGGAGCCCGTGAACCAGCCGTACGTCCGGAAAATCACCTCGGCCGCCGACGCCCTGAGCGCCCGGGTCCTCGTCGCGCGCCTCACGGCCGCGGCGGGGGCGCCCGCGGTCGAACAGGCCCGCTTCCTCACCGCGCTCACCACCCGCATGCGTGAGAGCCTCGGCCGGGGCGGCTCGGAACTCACCCTCACCGCCCGCCCGTCCGCGACCGACGGGACCACCCTCATGCGAGCCGTCGTGGAACCCGTCTCCGCCGAGCCCGGCCGGACGCCGTGGCAGCTGACACTCGCCTGTCCCGGCCCTCGGACGTGCCACCCGCCCCAGCCGGAGGGTCCGCACGACACCGCGGACGCGGAGGCCGTCCTGGCTGCCGACGAGGAGACCGCGGCCCTCCTGCGGCAACTGGACGAGACCGAGGAGCAGTTGCGCCTGCACCGCGAGGAACTGCACCAGACCAACCAGGGTGTGCTCGCCCTGCACGCCGAACTCGACGCCGCCGCGCGGACCCAGCGGGAACTGCTCGAAGCCGAACGAGCCGCACGCGGCGAGGCGGAGAAGGCGCGGCGCCTGCTGACCTTCCTCGCCGACGCCAGCGCCGCCGTGACCGCCTCCCTCGACCAGGAGGCCATCCTGCGCTGCCTTCCCGAACTGCTCGTGCCCGAGTACGCGAGTCAGGTCGACGTATGGCTCTTCGACGAACCGGACGCCCCGAACGCCGCCCACTCCGCCGCGGCGGTCACCGCCGCCCGCTGCGACCGTCCCCAGCACGCCGGACCCCGTCCCGGCGAGCTCCCGGGCGTCGACGACCTGCCGCCCTCCGCGCTCTCCCCGGACCGGCCGCTGCTGTGCATCCCCCTCACCGTGCGCCACACCTCGGGCGTGCTCACCCTGACCGCCCCCGGTGACCGCTTCGACGCGGACACCAGCGTGATGCTGGTCGAACTGGCCCGCCGGACCGCCATCGCCCTGGACAACGCCCGACGGTACGAACAGCACCGGGACACCGCCGAGGCCCTCCAACGGGCCCAGCTCACCGACCTGCCCGCCGCCGAGGGCCTGGATCTGGCCGCCCGCTACCTCCCCGCCACCCGAGGTCTCAACATCGGCGGTGACTGGTACGACGCCTTCCCGCAGCCCGACGGAAGCCTGCTGACCGTGGTGGGGGACGTCACCGGACACGGGCTGCGCGCCGCCGTCATCATGGGGCAGCTGCGCACCGCGCTGCGTGCCTACGCGATCGAGGACGACAGCCCCGCCCGGATCCTCACCCGCCTGCACCGCATGCTCTGCCACCAGCAGCCGAACCTCTACGCGACCGCCGTGATAGCCCGATTCCGGCCCGGTGACCCGCATGTCGTGTGGGCGGCCGCCGGACACCCCCCGGCCGTCGTCCGAGCGCCCGGTGGAACCGTACAGGTCCTGGACACCAGGCCGGGCGTGATGCTCGGAGTACCCCTTCCGTTCGAGTACGAGGACCACACCGTCGAACTGCCGCCCGACTCGACGCTGGTCCTGTACACCGACGGCCTGGTGGAACGGCGGTCCCAGGGCATCGACCCGGGTGTGGAACTGCTCGGCCGGACCCTGGCCGCGCTGGGCGACTCCGACCTGGCGGACCTCGACGGGTGCGCCGAGTCGCTGCTCAAGGCCCTGGTGCACGACTCCGAACGCGACGACGACGTCTGCCTCCTGCTGTGCCGCACCGTGCAACCCCGGGACGGGGAACCGGAGTGACACCCGGGCACGCCGCGACAACCCCCTGAGCCAGGGCCGTTGCTAAGGCCGCAAGGGCGTCTCGCCCTGAGCGGAGGCGAAACCTTTCATGCCGCGGATCAGCGCGGATCGCTCCGCGGGTGCCATCGCGGCCAGCACGCCTGCCAGAGCCTGGGTGCGCCGGCACGCCACCTCTCCCAGGACGCGGCGCCCCTGCCCGGTGAGGCGCAGCCGCACCTCGCGGCGGTTACGCGGATGCAGCGAACGCTCCAGCATGCCCGCCGCCTCCAGCCGGTCGCACAGCCGGCTGGCGGTGGGCAGCCCTATGTCCATGCGCTCCGCCAGGCCGGTGACATTGACCTCCGGCGCTCTCTCCAGCGTCTGCAGCGCTCGCAGTTGATGGAGGGAGAACCGTACCGTCGACTCCTGAGCAGCCGTGGACCACAGGTCCGCAAGGCGCTCCACGGCATCGGAGATCTCCAGCGCGTCCGCGCTCGGATCGTCAACCGAGCCCACCGCGCGGTCGTCGGCTCCGCCGGGAAGTGTCACGAACACATCGCTTTCAGTGAGACCAGGCGTTTGCGGGAACACCCATATTCCATCGCTGTACCCGGAGAGCCGCAGTGCAACCGGCATCCGCGGACGCTCTGCGGCCGACGCGGTCACGAGCGTGCCGACAGCTCCGCGTTGAACTGCGCACCGACCAGCAGGGCCAGGTTGGCCAGCCACAGCCACACCAGGAAGACCACGACGCCCGCCAGCGAACCGTACAGGCGATGATAGGTGCCGGCATGCGAGGTGTAGACGGCGAACCCGAACGAGACCACCAGTACGAGCACCACCGCCAGCGCCCCGCCGGGCGCCATCTTCCGCACCGGACGCGAGGACGCGGGGCCCGACCGGTACAGGACGAGCACCAGGGCGACGGCGACCACGGCCACCACCGGCCACCGCAGCGCGTCCCAGACGGCCTGCGGTCCGGTGCCCAGGTCCAGCGCCCGGCCGAGCCGCCGGGCCAGGCTGCCGGTCAGGAACAACGCCAGGGTGGTCGTGGCGAGCAGCGCGATCAGGACCAGGGCCGTGATGATGATGCGCGGAGCGGTGCGCCAGACCGGCCGGTGCGCGCTGACGCCGTGCATGGCGTGCAACGCCCGGCGGAAGACGCTCAGATAGCTGGAACCCGACCACAGGGCTCCCGCCCCGCCGACGAAGACCAGCGTCCATTCCGCCGACGACTGCTTGGCCATGTCCTCGAGAGTGCTGTGCAGCAGGGCGCGGGATTCGAGCGGAACGGCCTCCGACATGCGGTCGATGACGTCGGGCCGGGCCGTCGGCATGGACAGGCCGACGATGGAGAGGACCACCAGCAGCACCGGGAACAGGGCCAGGACCGCGTAGTACGTCAACGCGGCGGCCCAGTCCGTGATGTCGTCGTTCCAGACCGCCACCGGTGTCCGGCGCAGGGCCGCCCACCAGCGGGCCGCACGACCGTCGGTTTCATCCATGGGACGGATGCTCTCACCTCTTTGTCCTCGGGCCGCTCGCCCGGGCAGGTTGCCACGGCGGGGGTGGATGCGGGACTGTTGTCGTAAGACATCTATTTTTCGAGAGCAGGAAGGTGGTGAGGCGCGCAGGATGCGCGCCTCCGCTTGTGTCTGCTTCCCCCCATACTTCAGCCCGCCCGCCCGATGCCGGCCACGTGGTCGGTGCGACCTGGACCGGGGCCCCCTACCCGGTCCTGGTCGTCGACCAGCACGGCGTCCTCGTCGACTTCAACGAGGCCGCGCGGATACTCCTGCCCGGTGCGGCCGGGGGTGACCGGTTGGACGAGCGGGTTCCGGCCTGGCTCTCCGACGCCCACGCACGCATGGGCGGCGGCGGGAACGGGCGGAGTGGTGCGGACGCCGGCCTGTCGAACGGACGTATCAACGGTCGTCACTTCGAGGGGCATCCGACCGCGGCCGGCGGCGGTGACGTGGTGTGGTGGCTGGTGGACGACACGGACCGGCGACTGGCCGAGGCCGCGCTGACCGACACCAGGACGCGGACCGAGATCCTGTCCGAGGTCTCCAGCACGCTGCTGTCCACCATGAACGTGCCACGCTGCATGGAGGCCTCGGCGTCCCTGGCCGCCGCGCATCTCGCCGACGCCGCCGTCGTCGTCGCGCCGCCCCAGGGACGGCGCCACTGGCTGACGTTCGCGAACCGGGGCGGTCCCGTCAGCCGGGTCACCCGGCAGGTCGACGTAGCCGGAGTGCCGGGCCTGGCCGAGGCACTCCAGGGCTTCCCGCCCGTGTCGGCCCGCTGGATCGACCCCGTCGACATTCCCGACTGGGTCACCCCGGACGGTTTCCCCGGCCCGCTCGGCTCGGTGATCGTCACCCCGCTGCCCGGTCACGGCGTACCCGCCGGAGCGCTGATCCTGCTGCGGTCCAGCACCGAGCAGTCCTTCACCGAGGGCGAGGAGGTCTTCGCCCGTCTCTTCGCCGCCCGGGCCGGCGCGGCCCTGTCCGCCGCCCGCCTCTACGGCGAACAGGCCGCGGTGACCGCCACCTTGATGCGTGAGCTGCTGCCCCCGACGCTCAGGAGCGTGCACGGCGTCGAGTACGCCGGCGGCTACCGCGCGGCCAAGGACCACGAGCGGGTCGGCGGGGACTTCTACGACGTCCACCCGGGCTCCGACCCCTCCCAGGACACCCTCGTCGTCCTCGGGGACGTCGCGGGCAAGGGACTGGACGCGGCAGTGCTCACCGGCAAGATCCGCAACACGTTGCACGCGCTGCTGCCGCTGACCGACGACCATCAGCGGGTGCTCGACCTGCTCAACGGCGCCCTGCTCTCGTCCCACCACACCCGCTTCGCCACGCTGGTGCTCGCCTCGGTCGGCCGCCAGGGCGACCGGGTCCGGCTACGGCTGACCAGCGCCGGGCATCTGGCGCCGCTGATCGTCCGGGCCGACGGCAGGGTCGAGGAAGTGGCCACGCACGGCACCCTGGTCGGTGCGCTGCCCGCCGTCACGGCGGACACGGTCCACACGGAGCTGGGCCCCGGCGAGATGTGCCTGCTCTACACCGACGGCATCACCGAGGCGCGCGGCGGCCCGCTCGGCGACGAGTTCTTCGGCGACCACCGGCTGCGGCGGGCCCTGGCCGAATGCGCGGGACTGCCGGCCGAAGCGGTCGTGGAACGGGTGCAGATGCTGGCCGCCCAGTGGCTGGGCGCGGGCCGCCACGACGACATGGCCGCCGTCGTCATCAGGGCTCCCCGGGACGGCCCGCCGGCGGCAGGCGACGGGCGGACGGACAGGCGGTACGGCAGGGGGAGTGCGTGAGACAGCCCACCGCGGCGGCCGAGCTGACGGACCGGCTGTGGCAGGCGGTGGTCGACGGCGACGAGCACGAGGCCGCCGACCTCGTCCACAAGGCGGCGGCCGACGGCGTGGACGAGGAGACGCTGCTCCTCGACGTGATCGCGCCCGTACAGGCGAGAGTCGGGTCCGAATGGGCCGCCGACCGCATCACGGTGGCTCAGGAACATGCCGCCACCGCCATCAACGAGCGGGTGATCGCCTCCCTCTCGCACCGTCGGCCGGTCCGCGAGCGCCCCCTCCCGCACCGGGGACGGGTGACGGTCAGCTGCATCGACGGCGAATGGCACGCCTTCCCCGCCCGGCTCGTCGCCGAGGTGCTCCAACTCCGCGGCTGGCGGGTCGACTACCTGGGCGCCCGGACCCCGACGCCGCATCTGGTGGCCCACCTGCACCACACCGGCCCCGACGCGGTCCTGCTGTCCGGCTCGATCCCCACCCACCTGCCGGCCGCGCACGCCGCCGTCACCGCCTGCCAGGCCCTCGGTGTCCGCGTCCTGGTCGGTGGCCGCGCCTTCGGCGCCGACGGCCGCTACGCGCGGGGCGGGCGGGCCGCCCTGGGGGCGGCCGCCGCCGTTAGGAAGAGC
>NZ_JBEYFC010000520.1:0-6150 GCF_040634175.1 Streptomyces sp. NPDC007162 | reverse complement strand
GCCAGGTAGTCGCCGAGCGGGTCGTCCGCGTCCACGGTGTAGGCGGAGAAGGTGACCGGGGGCAGCTTGGAGCCCTTGGTGTCACCGGGCGCGTAGGCGTAGTGCGTGATGGAGTTCAGCCACAGACTCGGCGACGTGTTGTACCAGTCACGCGGGAAGGACTGGTCGAGGTCGTACCTGTCGACGGTGGCGAGCCCGCTCACTCCAGGGCGTCCCGCCTCGGTACTGACGGCGTCAAGGCGCATGCGGGTCCAGAACGAAGGGAAGGCCGGGCACATCTTCGAGTCGGACTTGCAGTTGAGGTTGCCCGGGCTGTCCCACCACGGCCGGTAGGCGGCCGGGTCCTTGGTCTTGTCGAAGTTGACGGGATCGCAGACGGTGTCGCTGGCCAGGCACCGCTCGCGGGCGTCGAACACGACCCGCGCAGCGGGCTTGGTGAGGGCGTCGGGGCGCAGTCCGTACTCGATACTGGTCGGGTAGCCACCGCGGACGTACTTCACCGGCGTCTTGAACTTCTTGTCCGCGGCGTAGTAGTTGGTCTCCTGCTGCCAGTTGACGATCATGGTGTTGCCGTTGGTGTCGACCACCTTGTCAAGGCCCCACTGCCAGGCCTGCGAGCAACTGGAATCCTTGAAGGCGTCCTTGTGGCAGGGCTCGTCGGGGTGGTTGCCGAAGACGGGGACGGTGAAGACGGAGTGGGTGTCGGCGTGCGAGCCGCCCACCTTGTTCAGACCGTAGTAGTACTTGGTGCCGTCGGTGGTGGTGACGATCCAGTACTCGTGGTCGTTGTCTTCGTTGTCTCCGTCGGTCCGCAGCTCGACGCGGGTGCCGTCGTCGCTCTGGGGGCGGTAGGTGTTGGTGCTGCCGACCCTGACCAGTTCGGTGGTACGGCCGTTGAGGGACATCACGGCGTTGTACGACGCCCAGCACAGGTCCGAGGTCTTGTCCTTCTTGGCCGTGTTGTTCGGAGTCTGGCCGTTGACGTCTTTGGTGTCGTCCTGGCAGGAGCGGTAGCGGCGCTCGATATGCCCGGGGTCATAGCTCCAGCCCTCGCCGATCCATGAGGCCTGCGGCGAGGCGACGGCCGTCTTTCCGTCCACTGCCTGGGAGTTGTAGCCGAACGAGACCTGCGGCGTCGGGCCGGCCGGCGCGGGCGGAACCTGCACGGGGTAGGAGTAGGAGAACGCTCCCGACGAGCCGCCCGCCTCCCACTTGCCCGACGCGGAAAGCGGAGTCGCCTTGAAGGTGCCACTGGCTCCGGCGCCGGAATCGACGACTCCGACCACAGCCTTGTCGCCGGTGGCCGCAACGGGCTGCGCGTACGAGGCCTGGACGGCGCCCGCCGAACCGACGGTGGACCTGTCGTTCGTCGAAGCCTGGCTCACGGTGCCGTCGGCGGCAGTGTCCACCGTCGCCGTAACGGTCTTCGCCCCCGAGTCGTTGGCGGTCTCCAGCTCCTGGTATGCATTGCACCCGTCTGCATCAGGGGTGCTCAAGTAGCACTCGGGGAACTGCACGAACTTCAGTCGGGACGCCCAGTCGGCGCCGTAGAGGTTCTGGAACTGCGAGTAGTCCAGCTGTACGTCGATGGGTACGGACCCAGTAGTCGGGGCGGTCACGGTCATCAGGGCGCCGTCGAGTCCGCTCGCCAGGGCGTCGGACCGGTCGTACAGCCTCACCTGCCAAGTGCCCGTGGGCGCCGGCGAATCCGCGGCCTGGGCGAGTTTGACGGGCAGCGTTCCCGCCTGCGTCCCGGCGGCCGCGGACAACGCGTGTGTCACGGACGATGGTGCCGCCGTCGTGGCGGCCGACGTGGCCGAGGCCGTCGTGGCCGGCGCGGCGAAGGCGACCGAACCGGTACCGCCGACAGGCGCCACGACGGTTTCGTCCGGCGGTTCTTCGGAATGCACCGGTGCCCGGAAAACCAATCCGGTCCGCGAGACGGCTTGTTCGGCTCCGGACGTCAGGGCGTCCTGCTGCAGGTCCTCCAGCTCGACCCCGCTGCGATCGGGGTCCGGCGGGACAGCCAAGGCCTGCGCAGGCAGCAGAGTCACCAACAGGGCCGCGCCCAAAGCTGACACGACCATGCCACGCCACGGCGTCCGCCGGTTCATCGCAAGTCCCCCCGCAGTTCGATCAGATCGCGCCGATTCTGTGGGAGACATGTGAACGATGAAAAGATCAGCAAAGTTCAAGTGATGATCGTCACATGGTCAATTAAACGAAAGGTATACCCGCGGGCATCATTTACTGATCGATCATCACAAATGCATGCTGCACGGGACGTTCACTGTCTGATGGCGCATCACCGTCGATTGCCGCCCTCACAGGCCACAACTCCGCCATCCATATACGCCGCTTCAGACGCAATATTCGGAATTTCCGATCCGGCAGGGCTGGTCATGGCCCCCGCCCCCTGACTGAGGCCACGCCATGGGCAGGAGGAGCAGGGCGCCTTCGCCGAGCTCCACCGTGGGGACAAAGTGATGACGTATCGCTGGTCCTGGGCCATGATCTGCTCCCGATATCCGCGCGCCGAACCGTGCCGACAGGGTGCCGGTCCAGGGGCGGAGGGGGGATTCCTGCACATGTCCATCACATGGCGCCGCCGACCACAGCGCCTGGCTGTCGCCGTCACCGCCGTTGGCGCCGTCCTCGTGGGCGGCCTCACGTATGCGGGTCTTGACGATTCCGGCGCGGGTCACGCCCCGACACAGCACGAGCGCACCGGCAAGCAGCCGTCCACGAGCGAGGCCGACGCCGTCACGAGAGCCGCCGGGACCGGTAAACGGGTCGAGGCCACCGCATTGCGCACCGCGTACTCGACCACCTGGGCGGACCCCGACGGATCCCTTCACCGACGCATCCACGCCAGCCCGATCCGGGCAAAGGTGGACGGCACGTGGAAGTCGATCGACACGACGCTCGCCCGCACCGAGCACGGCTGGTCTCCGAAGGCGACCAACACGCGGATGGTCTTCTCCGCCGGCAGCCACGGTGACCGGTCCGATCGGAGCTCCCGCTCGCAGGTCTCCCGGGTGGAGCTCAAAGCGGCCGGCACCGGCGACGACGCCCCGACGGCGGGCAGTCCGCTGGTGACCCTGTCGACGGGCGGCCACGACATGGTCATGACCTGGCCCGGCCAGATCCCCGAGCCGGTGATCGACGGCTCCCGTGCGCTGTATCCGGAGATCATCCCCGGCGTGGACCTGGTTCTCGCAGCCGACGACGGCGGCTTCTCGCAACTGCTGGTGATCAAGAACCGCGCGGCGGCCGACGACCCACGCCTGACCCGCCTCGCCTACGGAGTCTCCTCGCCCGACCTGTCGTTCGACCTCGATCCCCAAAGCCGCATCCTCCACGCGAAGGACGAGACCGGCCAGGACGTCGCTATCTCTCCGACGCCCCTGATGTGGGACTCCGCAGGACACTCCGCGGTCACCGACGGCACAGTGGACAGCGGGCCGACACCCAGCGCGGCCGAGGACGACTCGACGGACGACGACGCCGCGACCGGCGAAACGCCGGACGAGGACATCTCGCCCACTGAATCGGCAACGGCGGACGAACCCCCAGCGCCAGCGGACGGCGAGCGGACGGATCCGTTCCCCGAGACGCGGCCTCCCGCGACCGACGAGGCACCCGAACCGTCCGACAGCGTCAGCAGCACACCGGCCGCGCTCACCGAGCCGACACCGATGCCGAGCCACACTGGCAGCGCCACCACTCTCGACCTGCCCGGCCTCAACGGCCCCGAGCCAGGTTCCCACGGGACACTCGTCGGCGCCGCCCTGGACGGCAGCACCTGGACATTGACCCCCAGTCAGAAGATGCTCACCGACGACACCACCGTGTACCCGGTCTTCGTGGACCCCTCCGCCGAGAAGCACACCAACGACTGGACCACCGCATACAGCCTCTGGCCGAAGGCCAAGTTCTACAACGGCAAGGGCTTCAACTCCGGTACGCACGAGGCCCGTGTCGGCTTCGAATCCGACACCTGGGGAACCTCCCGCTCCTTCTTCACCATCGACTGGGATCCCAGGCTGAAGGGCGCCAAGGTGTACAGCGCCACCCTGCACGCGCGCGAGACCTACTCGTGGTCCTGCGACGGGCGCGTCGTCGAGGTGTACCGGACCGGCGCCATCGACGGCGACACCTCGTGGTCGAATCAGCCGAAGTGGTACGAGGAGCTGGACTCCAAGGACGTGGCCCACGGCTACCGGTCGTCGCGCTGCCCCGACGACTACGTGTCCTTCGACGTCAAGGACGCGGCGGTCCAGGCCGTCGACGGCGGCTGGGACACCCTCACGCTCGGTCTGCGCGCGCACAACGAGAGCGACCAGTTCGCGTGGAAGAAGTTCCAGGCCGACGGCGGTGACGACCCGTACGTGGACCTGGACTACAACCGGCCGCCCAAGGAGCCCACCAACCTCGACATGGACCCGGACCTGTACTGCGACACGACAGCGGACAAGGACGGCAAGTACGTCAACGTCGGCAAGACCGCCATCACTCTCTACGCCAGTGCGAGCGACCCCGACGGCAACCTCTCGAAGATCCACTTCGATCTGTGGCCCACTGGTGACGCGGACCATCCCATCACCCACCCCGACATCTCCGTCGGCGACGGCGGAGGGTCCAAGGCTCGCGTCCACACCGACGAGATCCCCGCTTCGAAGTTCGTCAGCGGCAGGACCTACTCCTGGCAGGCCCGCTCCATCGACAAGAGAGGCGCATCCTCGACCAACGCCCCCAAGGGCGACATACCGTGCCGCTTCACGTTCGATGGCACCCCGCCCCAATCGCCCAAGGTCACCTCGACCGACTTCCCGGACGCCGACGCCAACCACGACGGCGACACCGACGACAACGGCGACAGCACCTGGAGCAGCAAGAAGTTCGGCACCGCCGGCAGCTTCAGCTTCAAGAGCTCCAGCGACGCGGTCCGATTCGAGTACGGCTTCAACGGCTCATACGACCAGCCACCGGTCACCCGCAAGCTCACCGACTCCACCACCGTGACGGTCAGCGGCGTGAAGCCGCCGGAGGCCGGACCCAACCTGCTCTACGTCCGCGCCGTGGACGACGCCGGTAACGTGTCCCAGCCCAGCAAGTACCTCTTCTACGTCACCCCACGCGACACCACCGACGCGCCAGGGGATGTCACCGGCGACAAGCTGCCCGACCTGTTCGTCGTCGACGGCAACAGCGATCTGCGGCTCTACCCCTCCGAGGCAACCACCGACCTCACCAAGGGAACCGGCGACCTGCACATCTCCATGCCGGGCGCCTACCGCAACAACCCCGACCGGGACCCCAACAACTCGGACGAGCCGAAGTTCTCGCCCCTGCCGACGGGTTACTGGAAGGACGCCCTGATCACCCACCTCGGTGACAGCTACCACGGTGACGGGGTCCAGGACCTCATAGCCCGCCTGGGAGGCAAGCTCTGGCTCTACCCGGGCGACGGCTACGGCGCGGTCAACATCGACCGGCGCCAGGAGATCTACCTGCCGTCCACCGCCCCCGACCCGGCCTCGTACAGCCAGATCGTCTCCGCCGGTGACATCACCGCCGACGGCAACCCCGACCTGTTCGTCATCACCACCGACGGCCAGCTCTGGGTGTTCACGGGCTACGAAGGCGGCTCCTACCAGGCCGCCACCAGACTCGCCTCGTCAGCATGGGCCGACCGCGATCTCGTCAGTGTCCAGGACGTGACCGGCGACAACGTCGCCGACCTGCTCTACCGCACCAATCTCAGCGGCCGCCTCCTGCTCCGCACCGGCAAAGCGGCCACCAGCGGCGGTGGCGTCGACCTGAGCTCACTTGCCTCCGCGGCGGCCTCGGCGGGCGGCGCGGACGGCGAGTACGCGGCTTCCGGCTGGTACCGCTCCGACAGCCGGCTGATCCGTGGCACACCGGACGTCAACGGAGACAAGATCCCGGACATCTGGGCACTCATGGCCGACGGCTCGGCCCGCTTCTACCCAGGAGGCCGCAGCGCGATCGGCACACCGACCACGGTGATCGCCTCCGGTAGCTGGACGTACAAGCAGGCCCTCGGCTGACCTGGTCCGACGGGCCAGGGGCCAGGCCCCCTCCGACCGACGATCGGGTGCGCTGTCACCCGTGACAACGGGTGAC
>NZ_JBEYFC010000519.1:0-6166 GCF_040634175.1 Streptomyces sp. NPDC007162 | reverse complement strand
GGCCGAGGCCGACGGCGCACCGGTGCGCGGTTGCGGGCCGAGCCCGGAGCCGCCCGCCGGTCGAGGACCGTCAGCAGGCCGTCGGAGGTCGCGTGGACCCGCGCCATGTCATCCGTCCAAACGGCAGTACGTGTGTGGGCACCTTGGAGGACCGAGTCAACCTGCCGACTGCCGGAACTCCCACCGCTTCCGGCTGATCACGGCCTCCCGTACACCTGGGTCTGCCCGCCCGTGCGTACCGACGCCGGCCCGCGCTGCAGCTCACGGTGGTGCGGCGGCGCAGCGTCAGAGAGCGTCGCCGGTCGGAACGTCGGTCATGCCGACGCCGACGCTGCCGCCCGCCGGCTCGGCGGCGGGCAGTATGTCGTCCAGGTCACCCAGCCAGCTGTCCTCCCCGTCCACGTCCGAAGCGGCCTCCACCGCCTCGCGCAGCACGTCCGACTCGACCGTCATGCTGACCGGAGCCGACGCGTTCAGGTAGATCAGATGGCCCTCGGGGAGTTGGTCGAGCAACTCCGGGACCCTGATGGACCGGAACGACAGACGGCCGGCCGCGTGCAGGTAATCCGGTGAGGTGAAGACGGGCACGATGGGCGACTCGTCGTCCGGTGCCACCGCGGTCAGCAACCCGCCGCCCGGCGCGACGAACGCCGCGACCTCGGCCGTGGCCAGAGCGCGCGTCACGTCCTCCGCGGGGCCGTAACCCGTCGCCGCGAGCTGCACCGCCGCGTCCACCGGGTCGGTCGGCTCCGGCCATCCGAGCGCGGCCGGCGAAGGACGGTAGTCCTCGTTGTCCCGCCACTCCACGATCTCGCCGTCCAGGTCGGAGCGCCACTGGCCGACCATGGCCCAGTCGGGCGGCACGCCCTCCCCCGACCAGGTGGGGTCGATCATCCCGAACCAGTGGTCGGGGGCCTGCCGAGCCGCCTCGCGGATGTGGTCGGGAACGGGCGGCATCTCGTCGCCGGCGCTGCCGTCCTGCGGAGCGGCCTCCTCGCTGCCGGGCACCACTTCCCCTGCCGCTGGGGCCTGTTCCTGCGGCGGCGCCTGGCCTTCCGACGCGCTGCTCATCTCTGCTTCCACCGTCCACTCTTGCCAGATATCGGTCCGACCGCACGGGGCAGTGCGCTGCCCACGAGCGCGGGGCTCTGCTGTGCCCTGCCCCACTGTCTCCAGCAGGGTCTCTCACCACAGCCGGACCACCGCTTGCTGCGTCACGGGCGAGGCCCTCAACCGGGATTCATCTGCGACCTCAGCGCGTTACCGGTCGCAGCCGCGTTCTCTTCACTCGCCTCGAAGGCCTTCACCATGTCGGCCACCTGCCCCGTCGAGTCCTCCAGCACCGCGCCGCCCTGCAACGCGGCCGTGACCACATCGTGGTGGGGCCCCTGGTACTGCCCATCGAACTTCTGCCCGGTCTTGTCGCCGCCCTCGCATCCGCGAAGGGACTCGCTGGTGTTCTGCAGTTTCTCTCCCGCCGACCTCAGCCGGTGGGCGAGACTCATGAGCCTGGGGATCGCGGGCCTCATCAGGTCCGTGTCGACGCGCAGCGGTTCGTTCCACGACGACTGCTGCTGCTGCTCACTCATGGTTGCCGCCTCCCCCCGCCCCGCCGAGCCCGTGCTCCACGTAGGCCCGCACCGCTTCCGGCAGTTCCAGCTCCTCCGGCAGCAGCGAGCGTGGATCGACACGCCCGTTCAGCAGATCGGCCGGTGACGCTCCGCCGAGCATACGACCGAGCGTCACCTCGGAGACGGCCGACAACGCCTGTGCTCGGGCCTGTTCAAGAGTTGCCATGATCACCTTCGACAGCTCCTTGGGAGGCAGGTTGCGGTACGCGGCCGTCGGGAACTCCAACGCCGTCACCTGGCCCTGCGCCCCCACAGTGATCTTCACCACCTGCCGGGGGGCGGTCGCCGTCGCCTTCACCTCGTTGATCCGGCGACGGGTCTCGACCGCCTGCTCACGCGCATCGCGGTACTCGGCCAGCAACTCCTCGATCTGCTGATCGTACGGTGACGGCATCCTGGCTCTCCTCAACGTCGCGCGGCTGCCTGGACGGACCCGAGTCAACCCCGGGCGGCACCCGCAGGCCAAGCCCGGACGGCCGTCGATGGACTCACGTACAGCCGCGTCTGCCTGCCTGGGCAAAGGTCACCTGCGGGCCGTACCGTCAGCCGAACACTCCCCTACCACCCCTGTCGCCGCCCCACACGTCCTCACTCTGGCGCAGCAGGTCAGCGATGCTGCTCTGCTCCTCCTCGCGATCCTCCCCCTCGCCCTTGCCCTTGCCCTTGCCCTTGCCTGTGTCCTTGCCGTTGGCGGCCGCCGTCGGGTTCTCGGACTCGGGCTGCTGCGCACCGGATTCCTCCTCCGGCTCGTCCAAGGCGCACGTCAGCTCCACCGGGGCGCTGCCGGACGCCTTGGGCCGCCAGGCGGGCCGTACCGGCTCGCCCCTCTCCTGGGCCGTGCCGACCGCGCGGCCCATCGCGTACGCACCGGCCGCGACCGTCGTCGCGACAGCGGCATCCTGTCGGTCTGCTTCGGTCGACGCGCCCAGATCACCGTCGGTGCCCGGCCCGTGCACACCGAACAGAGGAAGGAGTGAGCCCGGTGCCGAATCCCACGTGCCCGTGTCGTCGTCCCCGGCAGCCTCGGGAACCGCCGCCTCATCGAACGCCTCCTCCGCCAGTCCCCCGTGGACCGGCTCCTGCTGGGCAGGCGGCAACGCCTGGTCGTGCCCGTGCGTCCCCGGCTCGTCACGGTGCTCAGCCGACTCGCGCCAACTCCCGGCCTCCTCCTCCACCTGTGGCGCCGCCCGCTGCTGGAGCGGTGGCTGTTGGGCCGCCTTCTGCTCGCCCCGGGCAGGCTGATGGCCACTCTCCGCCGGTGCCGGTTCCGGCACGGGGAACCCGGTTGTCCACCATTCCGGTTCTCCCCACGCCGAGGTGTCGGCCTGCGGCGAGTGGTGACGATTGTCTCCGGCCTCTTCTCCGGAATCTGCCCCGGCGGCTCCCGCTGCCGCGGCGAACGACATCCCTCCCAGCACACCGGCGGCGAACGCCTCTGCCGCCGGGAAAGCAGAATGCTCGGAGCCGGACAACTCCGCTGCCGCCGATCGCTCGGGATGGAGGGCGTCTGGCAGGCCATATGCGTTCGGCAGCTCCAGGCGTCCCTCGTCGTGCCGAGCACCGTACGGGGAGCCGATCTCGGCCTCTCCTCCCAGCGCCGCGGCCGACCACGGCTCGGACGTGCCGAACAGCAGGCCGGAGGCGTCGGAACGCTGGTGCTCCCGCTCACCGTTCGCGGCGCCGGCTCCCATGCCGCCCATCGGCATCATCGGCATCATCGGCATCATCGGCATACCGGATTCAGCGAGGCCCGCCTCCGAAGTCGGCTCCCCGTTCGCGTCCAGCTGACCCTGCGGCAGACTCAGACCAGGACCCCCCTGATCCGCACCACCACTCACCTCACCGGGCGCACCCGCCAGCGACGGTGACCCCTTCCACGGCGCGGCATCCCCACCCAGCAGACCAGACGCATCGGACCGGGCCCCCTCCGACCCCACCCCACCCAAACCGCCAGAACCCATACCCATCGGCATCATCGGCATGCCCGCGCCACCAACACTCGGATCCGACGCACCCGGATATGCGCTGACACCAGGCTCACTCAACGACGGCTGGTTCTCGGGCAGGCTCAGACCGGGACCCCCCTGACCGGCACCACCGGTCACCTCACCCGGCGCACCCGCCAGCGACGGTGACCCCTTCCACGGCGCGGCATCCCCACCCAGCAGACCAGACGCATCGGACCGAGCCCCCTCCGACCCCACCCCACCCAAACCGCCAGAACCCATACCCATCGGCATCATCGGCATGCCCGCGCCACCAAGATCCGAGGCACCCGGATACCCACTCACGCTCGGTGCCGGCGCTCCGGTCTCCAGAGCCGAGTTGGAGAGCGCGGGCGCATTGGAGTCCAGGCCCGTGTCGGGGTAACCGGAGAGCGAACTCGGAGCCGAGGTTCCGGACGTGTCCACATTGGGCATGTTCGCACCGGGATACGCGGCGACGCCGGCGTCGGCGGGATCGCTCGACCCACTACCGCCGAGTCCCGGAGAGTCCAGGTTGAGGGCGCCGGAGTACGGGGAGGCGCTCTTCTGGGACGTCTTGGAACCAGCCGTCGAATCCGCGGGAGAGCCCGAACTCGATCCCACGTTTGGAAACGGAGTGATGGCGGCACCGTTGTCCGTGCCAAGACCGTTGGAGGAGTTGGGGTTGAGCGCCGCGTCCATCGCGGGGTCGAGTGTGCCGTTGGCAGCTCCGGACTGTCCTGAAGAGGTGTCGCCGGGGTACTGGGCGGGGCTCTGGTCCAGCGGGCTGTTCGCCGAAGCGTCGCCCAGGCTCCCCGCCCCCGGCAGGTCCGTCGGGATGTTGGAGGGCTGGACGTTCGCGTTGGTCTGCCCGCCCGAGAGCTGCGGGCCGTTGACGTCGGTCGGGGAGTTGCCGCTGTAGTCGGGGATGTCGGTGCCGGTGCCGGGCCCGTTCGCGTCGAGATTGGGGGCGTCGTAGCTGGGGGTCTTGCCGCCGGCGTAAGGGCTCACTGCGTTGGGGTCGTAGTTCGGTGAGTTTTGCGTGGAGTTTTTGCTGGAGTACGGGTCGTTGGGGTTGTAGTTCGCCGGGTTGTAGTTCGCTGGGTTGTAATTGGGATCATTGCTGGAGTACGAATTTGGATTGTAGTTCGGGATGGAATTGTTGTAGTAGGAATTGGGATCCTGATAGTTGGGCATTCCGGACGAGTTGGGATTGCCGTTGGTGGGGTCCTTCGGCATGTTCGGCTGGGCGACGGAGTCCTGGGTGACCTTGTAGTGGCCCGCCAGAGTGGTGAGCACCTGTCGCATATCGTTGGTCATCATGTTGACGACCTGGGGAAGCTTGTGGACTTCGACCTTCCCGTTCGACATCATGAGGCTCGGGTCGATCTTCAGAGCCTGTTGCGCATACCAGGCGTCGATGTCATTGAGCTTTGCGATGGCCTCTCGCAGATGCTGCGCATTGTTGGCCAGTTGCTGCGGGACGTTGTAGTCGCCGGTGATCCCGCCGGAGAGCGCGTTGGCCATGTCGGTCACCTGCTTGGACAGAGACGTCATGGCAGAGTTGAAGGCCTTCGCCGCCTCCCCCTGCCACGGCCCATTCTGCCCGCTCAACGCCTGGGTCTGGTCGCCGAGGTTCTGGGCGACCTGCTGCAACACCTGCTCCACGTACCAGAAGGTGTCCGCAGCATCCTGGAGCGTCTGCGGATCGGACAGCTGCGAGGCGGCCGCATCGCTCGTCGGTTGGTCGGGATCCATTCCGGTGACGGCCTTCTTGATCTGCTTCCAGGTCCAGTCCTGGTAGTCAGTGGACCCACCGTCGCCGCTTCCATTCGTGCTGCTGTCTGCCATGCCGTCCGCGCTCCCGTTCGCCGCACACTCAATGAACGTGACATGCCACGCGCCGTGCGGGACACCTTAGAAACCAGGCAGTCCCGTGGGCTCATTCTTCACAGGCGACGTCTGTCCCTCCGGAATCAGCGGCGGCGCCACTTCCATCCGGGGGGACAGTGGCGCCTGCAACTGCCCCACTTCCACCCGAGGCGACGCCGGCACCTGCAACTCCCCCACTTCCACCCGAGGCGACGCGGGCGCCTCCACCACCATCCTCGGCATGGCCGGAACGTCGGTGCTCGGCCGCCGCTCGACAGTGGGCGGGTCTGCCTTGATGCGGTAGAGCATTCTCGGTCGAGCGCTGCCGTACGACGTACCCTGATTCGGATTCGCCTCGCCACCGTATGGGTTTCCCGGCGAATACGCCTGTCCCGAGGTATAGGACCCATACCCATAGGGGCTACTGTTCGGGTAGGTGAGCTGCCCCATGGGCGCTCCGCCTGTCTGGCCCTCAGCCGACACGGTCGGACCACCCGAAGGCGCACTCTGATCGTCGACCGGCGCCTGAGCCTGAGGAGCCAGTTCCGGACCAGACGCCTGACCCTGCCCCTGACCATCCGTCTGACCCACGGGCGCTCCGCCCGTCTGGCCCTCAGCCGACACGGTCGGACCACCCGAAGGCGCACTCTGATCGTCGACCGGCGCCTGAGCCTGAGGAGCCAGTTCCGGACCAGACGC
>NZ_JBEYFC010000518.1:0-6212 GCF_040634175.1 Streptomyces sp. NPDC007162 | reverse complement strand
GCCTCGACGATGTACCGGTAGACGGTGGCCAGCCCAATCCCGAAGCCGGCCGCGAGCTTCCAGCACGGCGAGGTGCACGGTGTGTCCGCAGGCCTCGTTGAGGCGGGCCAGGTGGGGGTGGGCGATCTCGCGGACGTCGAGGTTCTCCATGGCCTCCTGGGCGAGCGCGAAGAGGCGGGCGCCGAGGCGGTAGCGCTGGTCGGACTGGCGGTAGACCAGGCCGTGTTCGTGGAGGGTGCGCAGCAGCCGCAGCGCGGTCGACTTGTGCACGCCGAGGCGGTCGGCGACCCGGCCGAGGTCGGCGGGGCCCTCCGCCAGCAGGGGCAGGATGCTGAGCGCTCTGTCGACGGTCTGGCTCATGGGGTGCGTCCCTCCTCTTCGGCCGCTGCGGCTCGCGTCCAGCCGGGGCCGAGTCGAAGTCTCTCCCACGCGGGTGCGTCGAGTGCGGTCAGCCGGTCGGTGGTGTCGCGGTCGGGGGGCGGGGCGAGGTCGGCGGGGCTGGTGAGGGTGGCGGCCGCGAAGAGGTGACCGAGCCGGAGGGTCTGCCGTACGGGCAGTCCGCGCAGGGTGCCGGAGAGGAAGCCGGCGGCGAAGGCGTCCCCTGCGCCGACGGCGGCCACGACGTCGACGGTGGGGGCGGGTTCGAAGGTGCCGGGGGTGGGGGCCGGGGGCGGTGTCTCGCTCACCCGCGCCTGCAGGGTGCCGCTGCGCCCACCCGTGCCGCTCATGCGGCACGACTGCCCGCAGCTGAGTGAGTCCGCGGCGGGGCGTCCCGTCAGGGGCGCGGGGCTGTGTTCGATGAGCGGCTGCCGCCGCGTGGGCGCGATCAGCCCCCACCGGGCCGCACGCGACACGAAAGCCGTCGCCCCGTTCGCCCCGTCCTTCACCACCAGCACCCCCGGCTCCGGCAGCAGCTCACGAATGGCCTCCGGCCCGCCGCCCACCCCCCACGCCCGCTCCGCCTCGTCCTCGCCGACGAAGACGATGTCGGCCCGGCGCGCCAGTTCCAGGAGCACCTCCGCGCCGTCGGAACCGGCCCACAGGGCCGGCCGGTGGTTGACGTCGAACGACACGAGCGGGCGCCCCTCGGCGGGGGCCGTCAGTTCGCGCAGCAGCCCCAGGCAGCCCTCCGAGAGCGCGGCCGTGATCCCCGACAGGTGCAGGACCCGCCCCGCACGCACCGCGGCCGGGTCCACCGTCTCCACCGACATCGCGGACGCCGCCGACCCCGCCCGGTAGTAGGCCACCTCGTGCGCGTCCGTGGCCCGGTCCCCCGCCGTGCGGAAGTACACCCCCGTCGGGCGCACCGGGTCACGGCCCACGCGGGAGACGTCGACGCCGTGCGACGCGACCGTCGCCACGAGATGGTCGCCGAACCCGTCCGCGCCGACCCGGCTGACCCACCGCACGGTGTGGCCGGCGGCGGCCAGCGCGCAGGCCACGTTGGACTCGGCGCCGCCGATGGCGCGGTCGAAGGAGGGTATGTCCGCGAGCCGCCCCGGCCCGCCGGGCAGGAAGGTGACCATGGACTCGCCGAGCGCGACGACATCCACCACGTCAACGGCGTCGGTGGCCTTCACGATGGTGGGGGCTCCTCGTCGTCTCGGGTCGCCGCGGGCTCCATTGACCCGGCGTCGGCGTGGATGTTAGACAGCGACGAGCGATATACGCAATGGCCGTTGCAGAGCATGCAACCGATCTGATCAGGGAGGCTCCGTGTCCCTCGACACCGGCACCGAAGCACTCGCCCGGCTCGCGGAGGAACGCGTCGACCACCGCTTCAAGGGCCTCCCCCCGGACGCCGAGGGCCACACCGTCGGCGAGCTGGCCGCCCAGCGCCGCAACCTCTTCTCCGACGGCTTCCCGACTCCGGTACTGGCCCTGTCCGCCGAGCACCTGGAGCACAATCTGGCGCTGATGGAGTCGTACGCGGAACGGCACGGCCTCGCCTTCGCGCCGCACGGCAAGACCTCCATGGCACCCCAGCTGTTCCACCGCCAGGTCGAGCGCGGGGCGTGGGGCATCACCCTCGCCGTGCCGCACCAGGTGCGGGTGGCGCGGGCCTTCGGCACCCGCCGGGTCTTCCTCGCCAACGAACTCGTCGACGCCCCGGCGCTCCGCTGGATCGCCGCGGAGCTGGCCCGGGACGAGGACTTCCGCTTCGTCTGCTACGTCGACTCCGTGCGCGGGGTCGAGCTGATGGACGCGGCGCTGCGCGGGACCGGGCGTCCCGTGGACGTCGTGGTCGAACTGGCCGCCGGGGAGGGGGCCCGTACCGGCGTGCGCACGGAGGAGGAGTGCGCGGCGGTCGCCGACGCGGTGGCCGCGACCGGCACGCTGCGGCTGGTGGGGGTGGCCGGGTACGAGGGCGAGGTCCCGCGGGCGGACCCGGACCGGGTGCGCGCCTACCTGCGCCGCCTGGTCGCGCTCGCCGCCGGCTTCGACGAGGCGGGACGGTTCGCGGGACTCTCGGAGATCGTGGTCAGCGCGGGCGGCAGCGCCTGGTTCGACGTGGTGGCGGAGGTCTTCGCGGAGATCCCCGAACTCTCCCTACCCGTGCTGAAGTTGCTCCGTTCGGGCGCGTACGTCTCGCACGACGACGGCCACTACCGCGAGCTCACCCCCTTCAACCGCGTCCCCGAGGAGGGCGCGCTGGAGCCGGCCTTCCGGCTCTGGGCGCAGGTCGTCTCCCGCCCCTCCCCCGGGCAGGCCTTCGCCAACGCGGGCAAGCGGGACGCCGCCTACGACCTCCACCTCCCGTCCGCCCGGGTGGTCCGCCGGGGCGGTGCCCAGCGCCCGGCGACGGGCATCACGGTGACCGGGCTGTCCGACCAGCACACCTGGCTGGAGACCACCCCGGAGGCTGACCTGGAGGTCGGGGACTGGATCGGGCTCGGCCTGTCCCACCCCTGCACCTCGTTCGACAAGTGGCAGCTGATCCCGGTCGCCGAGGCGGACGGGACGGTCGTCGACTACATCCGTACGTTCTTCTAGGAGGAGCCGTGGAGGATCTGGTCATCCGGGACGCGGACGTCGTCGACGGCAGCGGCGAGCCCTCCTACCGCGCGGACGTGGTCGTCGACGACGGCAGGATCGTGTCGATCGTCAAGGAGGCCGCGGCGGCCGGCTGCCAGCGTCCCCGCGCGATGCGCGAGCTGGACGCGGAGGGCCTGGTGCTGTCCCCCGGCTTCGTCGACATGCACGCGCACAGCGACCTGGCCCTGCTGCGCGACCCCGACCACAGTGCCAAGGCCGCGCAGGGGGTGACCCTGGAGGTGCTCGGCCAGGACGGGCTGTCGTACGCCCCGGTCGACGACCGCACCCTGGCGGAGGTCCGCCTGGCGATCGCCGGCTGGAACGGCCACGGCGACGACATCGACTTCGACTGGCGGTCCGTGGGCGAGTACCTGGACCGTCTCGACCGGGGGATCGCCGTGAACGCGGCGTACCTGGTCCCGCAGGGCACGGTCCGCGCGCTCGTCGTCGGCTGGGAGGACCGCGAGGCGACCCCCGCCGAACTGGACCGGATGCGCCGGCTGGTCGCCGAGGGCCTGGAACAGGGCGCGGTGGGCCTGTCCTCCGGGCTCACCTACACCCCGGGCATGTACGCCCCGGACTCCGAGCTGACCGCGCTGTGCCGGGTGGTGGCGGAGTACGGCGGCTACTACTGCCCGCACCACCGCTCGTACGGCGCGGGCGCCCTCGACGCCTACGCGGAGATGGTGGCCCTGGCCGGGGAGGCGGGCTGCCCGCTGCATCTGGCCCACGCCACCATGAACTTCGGTGTGAACGAGGGCCGGGCACCGCAGCTGCTGTCCCTCCTCGACGAGGCCCTCGCCGCGGGCGCCGACATCACGCTGGACACCTACCCGTACACCCCCGGCAGCACGACCCTCGCGGCGTTGCTGCCGAGCTGGGCGAACGAGGGCGGCCCGGCGGCGGCCCTGGCCCGGCTGGCGGACGACGACGCGTCCGAACGCGTCCGCCACCACCTGGAGGCCGTCGGCTCCGACGGCTGCCACGGCGTACCCGTCGAGTGGGACACGATCGAGATCTCGGGCGTCGTGGACCCCGCGCTGTCGGAGTTCGTCGGCCGCACGGTCGGGGAGTCGGCGCGGCGACGCGGCGAGACCCCCTGGGCGACGGCCCGCCACCTGCTCCTGGCGGACCGGCTCGCCCCTTCCGTCCTCCAGCACGTCGGCCACGAGGAGAACGTCCGCACGATCATGCGCCACCCCGTCCACACCGGCGGCTCGGACGGCATCCTCCAGGGCGCCAAGCCCCACCCCCGGGCGTACGGCACGTTCCCGCACTACCTCGGCCACTACGTACGGGAGTTGGGCGTCCTCTCCCTGGAGGAATGCGTCGCCCACCTCACGTCCCGCCCCGCGGCCCGGCTGCGCCTGCCGGACCGCGGCCTGATCCGCGAGGGCTACCGGGCCGACGTCGTCCTCTTCGACCCGGAGACGGTGGCGGCGGGCGCGACGTTCGAGAACCCCCGCCGCCTTCCGACGGGCATCCCGCACGTCCTGGTCAACGGCCGCTTCGTGATCGAGGACGGCCGGAGAACGGACGAACTGGCGGGACGCTCGATCCGACGCGCACCCCGACCGGCCTAGGGGCGCGGGAAAGACAACCCCTACGGCTTGGGCAGCGTGCACCCGCTCGCGCTCAGGTTCAGCACGTTCCCCGTCGTGAAGCACGCCGGAATGTTGTACGTCTCCTCGGCGTAGTTGATCCCCTGCCGGACCGTCACCGTCCCGTTCGCGTCCACCTCGCACGGGTTGTCGACGGTGCACCGCTCCCCGTCCTCGTTGCCGGTGTTGTTGACGGCGACGACCTGCCCCGTGCTGGTGTCGATCACCGGCGATCCCGAGGTCCCCCCGATCGTGTTGCACGCGGAGGTGTAGCGGACCGAGTCCTTCCAGGTCCAGTCGCCCTCCTTCAGCCGGTACACGAACCCGTCGATGGCGCAGCTGTAGATCGTCTTCCAGTATCCGGAGACGACCTTGATGGCGGTGCCGGCGACGGGGTGGGTGCTGCTGACGGTCAGCGGGCTGATGCCGTAGGAACTCTTGATCGCCGCGTACGTCGTGGTGGTGCGGTAGATCGTGACGTCCGTGTCGGTCATCGTCGAGTAGACGACCTGGTTGGCGCGGAGCGTGGCCACCTTCGTGCCGGAGGAGTTGAGCAGGCCGAAGGTACGGCTGGAGGACTGGCCGGTGATGACCTCGCCGGGGTCGGGGAAGCCGGTCTCCAGGCAGTGGCCGTTGGTGAGGACCAGGGCCGGGTCGCTGTCCGCGGAGTTCGGGAAGCGGATGACGGAGCCGGAGCAGTTGCTGAGCGAGACGGTGCCGGCGAAGTTGACGGTCACCGCCGCGGCCTGCCGGGGGACGGCGACCGCGGGTGCCGTGCCGATCCCGGTGATGGCCAGGGAGGCGAGCGCGGCGACGAGAGGCTTGTTCATGTGGGGTCCCCTCTGGACGACGAGGTGACCGGAGATCTTCCGGCCACCCGCTTTTTTGTCATGCGCATTCTCAACGCAGGCGCACGCGGGGACAAGGAGTCGTTTCCGGAACGGCCATGGCGGATTTCCGCCCGTGACAACGGACCGGGCAAGCGCTGTTCACACCGCCGGACGGCCGCTGGTGGGACCCCCTAGTGGGACCGGCCGCCACCCCTCCCGCGACCCCACCCGTGCCCGCCGTAGGGGGAGGACGCGGCCGGCGTCGCGCCGGTGGCGGTCGGCGCGGGCGTGGGACTCGCGGCAGGAGCGATGGTGGCGCCCGGCGCGGAGACCGTGGCCGGGGGCGCCGTGGCCGTGGGCGCTTTCGCCGCCGGCGTGGTGGCTCCGGCCGACGGCGTCGCCCCGGCGGGCGTGGCCGCATCCGGCGACGGCGCGGCGGACGTGCCCCCGGGACCCGCCCCCTGCGCCGGGGCGGACGACGACGCCGGCGCGCGCTCCGTACGGTCCTGTTCGCCCTGCGCACCGTCGGACGACGAGGTCAGGGCGACACCCGCGAGCAGCGCTGCCACGGACGCGGCACCGATCGCCCCGACGGCCACCGCCCTGTTCCCCGGACGCCGACGGGCCGCCGCCCGGCGCCGCTCCGCCCGGCCTGCACGACTTCGCGGCCCGGCTGGAGAAGAGCGGCGAGTTCGTCGACGGCCAGGGGCTGGCCCCCGAGGGCGAGTGGGTCCGCTACGACGGC
>NZ_JBEYFC010000517.1:0-6241 GCF_040634175.1 Streptomyces sp. NPDC007162 | reverse complement strand
GTGTGGTTAGGTGATATTTTGGTTTGTGAGTTGTGTTCTGAGGTGTGCTCTTGCGCGCTCACCGGGTGTCGTTCCGCTCCCGCATGCTGAAACGGTGGTTCACCCCGTACCTGAACCACGGGGTGAACCACCGGATGGCAGATTCTGCCACAGCGGCATAGCCTGCCGAGGTGAGCACCCCCAGCACCAGCGGCGACACCCCCGGGCAGAACCCTCCGACCGCCTCCCTGACGGAACGGCGCAAGGCGGAGACCCGGATGGAGATCGCCCGTGCGGCCGCGGGCCTCTTCGTACGACAGGGCCTGCGGGCCACCCGCGCCGAGGACATCGCGCAGACGGCGGGCATCGCACCGCGCACGTTCTACCGCTACTTCGCCACGAAGGAGGAGGCGATCGCCCCGCTCTACGTGACCGGCGCCCAGCGCTGGGCGGAGGCGGTGCGGTCCGCCCCGGCGGCCCTCTCCGTGCCCGAGGCCCTCGAACACGCGGTCCGTCACACCCTCACCCCGGGCGCCGGTGTCTCGGCGGCCTCCTGGGAGTGGGTCCGCACCCTGATCCACCTGGCCGACACCAGCCCGGCACTGCGGAAGGTGTGGGCCGAGGTCTGCCGGTCCGCGGAACACCACCTGGCATCGGTCCTGGCGGAGCGTGCCTCGAAGGACGGCGACAACGTTGCCCCGACACCACGCCTCCGCTTCACGGCGGCGGTGGCCGGTGCCGCCGTGCGGGTGGCGATGGAGACCTGGGCGGCGGGCACGGCATCCCCGACGGGGGAGAAGGGGCCGATGGCCCTGGCACTGCGGAACCTGGAGGCGCTGCGGGGGTTCGACTGGCAGGGAGCGTGACCAGCACCGCAGGGACCGCCCCGCCCACCCGGGCGCCCGCTCAGGACCCCGCGCCGGCCCGAGTCAGCCGGCCGCCCAACTCCTTCACGCGCTCCACGAGTTCCAAGGGCTCGCGCACCTCGAACTCGTACCCCGCCATCGCCAACCGCACCGCCAGCCACTCCACCGGATCACCGGTGGCGCCCCGGACGACACACCGGTCACCGTCCCCTTCTGCCACCGGCGTCCCCAGCCACGCCGGGACGCGGGCCCCCACCTCCGCCGCCGTCGCCGCGAACGCGACCTCGAACTCGTAGGTCTCCTGCTGACGTTGGATGGACCGCCGCAGGTATTCCGCCGCGTTCCCGGTCGGCAACTCGCGTGCGGTGAACCGCGCCCCGGTCGCGAACGGCTCGCTCACCCGGTCCACGCGGAACGTCCGCCAGTCGGCGCGGTCGAGGTCGTACGCCACGAGGTACCAGCGCCGCCCGGTCGACACCAGCCGGTACGGCTCCGCCTGCCGCCGGCTCTCGCTCCCGTCGGCCGCCCGGTAGGCGAACCGCAGCCGTTCCCGCCCCGCGACCGCGGAGGCGATCGCGGTCAGCGTCTCGGGCGCGATACTCGCCCCGTCCCCGCTGGTCAGCGGAGTGGTCGCGGCCTGGAGCGTACTCACCCGGTGGCGCAGCCGGGCCGGCAGCACCTGCTCCAGTTTGGCCAGCGCCCGCACCGATGCCTCGTCCACGCCCTCGACCGCGTGCCCGGCCCCGGCCCGCAGTCCGACCGCGATGGCCACCGCCTCCTCGTCGTCGAGAAGCAGCGGGGGCATGGCCTTACCGGCGACCAGCCGGTACCCCCCGTCGGAACCCTTGCTGGCCTCCACCGGGTAGCCCAGTTCCCGCAGCCGGTCGATGTCCCGCCGCACGGTGCGCCGGGACACCCGGAGCCGCTCGGCGAGTTCACTCCCGGGCCACTCACGGGGCGTCTGGAGGAGAGACAGAAGCTGAAGCAGCCGAGCCGGAGTGTCCGTCGTCATGCGTCCGAGGATGCCCTATGAAGAGGACAGGATCTGGCCTAATGCCTCCTTAGGTTGGCCCCATGACCTCCAGCGAGACGAACGCCCCACAGGGGCGCGGCGCACTGCGCGCCCAGCCGCGGCCCACCGGCACCCGACCCACCACGCTCACCCCGACAGCGCCCGGGACGTCGGCCTCCTCCGGCGCACCGCATCGCTGGCTGGCCCTCGCCATCGTCATGACCGCCGCCTTCATGGATCTCGTCGACGTCACGATCGTCAACATCGCGATCCCCTCCATCCAGCGGGACGCCGGCGCATCCTTCAGCCAGATCCAGTGGATAACCGCCGGCTACGCCCTCGCCTTCGCGGCCGGCCTGATCACCGGCGGCCGTCTCGGTGACATCCACGGCCGCAAACGGCTGTTCCTCGTCGGCGTCGCGGGCTTCACCCTCGCCTCGGCCCTGTGCGGCTTTGCCGCCAATCCGGAGACGCTGGTCGCCGCCCGTATCCTGCAGGGCGCCATGGCGGCGATGATGGTCCCGCAGGTGCTGTCGATCGTGCACGCCACCTTCCCGGCCCACGAACGCGGCAAGGTCTTCGGCCTGTTCGGCGCGATCGTCGGCCTCGGCGCGGTCTCCGGTCCGGTGCTCGGCGCCCTCCTCACCGAGTGGAACCTGTTCGGCCTCGAATGGCGCCCGATCTTCCTGATCAACCTTCCGGTCGGCATCGCGGCGCTTCTCCTCGGCCGCCGTTACATCAGCGAGTCCAAGGCCCCGCGCGCACTGAAACTGGACCTCGTCGGCGTCGCCCTGGTCACCCTCGGCCTGCTGATGCTGCTCTACCCCCTGACCCGGGGCCGCGAACTGGGCTGGCCGCTGTGGGGGTACGTGTCGATGGCCGGCGCGCTCGTCGTCTTCGGCGTCCTCGTCGCGTACGAGCGCCGGAAGGCCGCCGCCGACGGCTCCCCGCTCATCGAGACGTCGCTCTTCAAGGTGAAGAGCTTTGCCGCGGGGATCGCCGTCCAGACCGTCTTCGGCGTCGCGCTCGGGGTGTTCTTCCTGGTCTGGACGCTGTACATGCAGATCGGCCTCGGCTGGACCCCGTTGCACGCCGGCCTGACGGGGGTGCCGTTCTCGCTCGCCGTGTCCGTCGCGGCCGGACTGTCCGTGCAGAAGCTGGTCCCGCGCTTCGGCCGCGGGGTGCTCCAGGCCGGCGCCCTGCTGATGGCGCTCGGTGTGCTGATCTACGTCGGGGAGTCCCACCGCTACGGCCTCGCCGTCGCCTCCTGGCAGATGGCGCTCCCGCTGGTCGTGATGGGCGCGGGCATGGGCCTGATCGTCGCCCCGCTGACCGACGCGGTGCTGTCGGAGGTGCCGCGCGAGCACGCCGGTTCCGCCTCCGGCCTGATCAACACCGTGCAGCAGATGGGCAACGCGCTCGGCCTCGGCCTGGTCTCGGTCGTCTTCTTCGGTGTCATCGGCGACCGGCTGACCCCGGACCAGGTCGGCCCGGCCTTCGCGCACGCCTTCCGGCACGCGCTGCTGTGGGTGGCCGCCGTCCTGGGCGTGATCTTCCTGCTGATGTTCGCCCTGCCGAAGCGCCCGGCGCGGCATCTGGAGGCGGGCGCCGCGGACGAGCCGCTTCCGGAAGGGGCCGAGGATGCGCCGGAGCAGGAGACCGAATGCGTCCACTGACCCCTTGCCCGAAGGGCCGGAAGTCCGATCATGCCCGTTTGAAGCCCGAACCTGTTTACTTTCTGGAAATCCCGGCGTAGCCTCCGAAGCGAAACCACAGGTTCGGGCATGAGTCGGACACAGTCGGACCCGACCGGACATCGAGTGGACGTCGGCTGGAGCGGAGGCACAGGGGCATGTACGCACCGGAGCGGCAGCAGGAGATCCTCCGGCTCGCCCGGGACGGCGGCCGGGTGGACGTCGTGTCGCTCGCCGAGGAGTTCCAGGTCACCCAGGAGACGATCCGCCGTGACCTGAAGGCCCTCGACCGGGCCGGTCTGGTCCGCCGGGTGCACGGCGGGGCCATACCGGCCGGACGCCTCGACTTCGAGCCGGACCTCGCCGAACGCGAGTCCACCTCGGCCGACGAGAAGGACCGCATCGCCAAGGCCGCCGTCCCGGAACTGCCCGTCGAGGGCACCCTGATCCTCGACGCCGGTTCGACGGTCGCCCGGCTCGCCGCGGCCATCCCGCTGGAGGCGAACCTCACCGTCGTCACCCACAGCCTCCCCATCGCGGCCCGTCTCGCCGATCACCCGGGCATCCAGCTCCACCTGGTCGGAGGGCGGGTACGGCACCGTACGCGCGCCGCGGTGGACGCCTGGGCGCTGCGCGCGTACGGCGAGATCCGCGCGGACGTCCTCTTCGTCGCCGCCAACGGCTTCTCCGCCGAGCAGGGCCTGACCACCCCCGACCTCGCCGAGGCCGCGGTCAAGCGGGCCGCCGTGGCCGCCGCCCGCCGGGTGGTCCTGCTCGCCGACTCCGCCAAGCACGGCCAGGAGCACTTCGCCCGCTTCGGCGCCCTGGACGACGTGGACCTGCTGATCACCGACACCGGACTGACCCCCGAGGACGCCGCCGCCATCGAGCGCGGCGGCACGGAAGTAGTACGAGCATGAGCACCACGAACAGCACGAGCGGTACGGGCATGATCCTCACCGTCACCCCCAACCCCTCCCTCGACCGCACCTACGAGGTCCCCGCCCTGGAGCGCGGCGAGGTCATCCGTGCCACCGGCGAACGCATGGACCCCGGCGGCAAGGGGGTGAACGTCTCCCGTGCCGTCGCCGCAGCCGGCCGGCGCACGGTGGCCGTCCTGCCCCTGGGTGGTGCGCCGGGCGCGCTCGTCGCCGAGCTGCTGGACACCCAGGGCATCGAGGTCGCGCCGGTCCCCGTCGCCGGGGCCACCCGCTCCAACATCGCCCTCGCGGAGTCCGACGGGGTGCTCACCAAGATCAACGCACCCGGCCCCGAGCTCTCGGCCGCCGAGCAGGAACTCCTCCTGGAGACCGTCCGCGAGCAGTCCCGCGACGCCGACTGGATCGCCTGCTGCGGCAGCCTGCCGCGCGGGCTCGCACCCTCCTGGTACGCCGATGTCGTCGCCCGGGCGCACGCCGGGGGCGCACGCATCGCCCTGGACACCTCAGGGCGCGCGCTGCTCGAAGCGCTGCGTGAGCGCCCTGACGTGGTGAAGCCGAACGCCGAGGAACTCGCGGAAGCCGTCGGGCGCCCCCTGTCGACCGTCGGCGACGCCCTGAAGGCGGCCGAGGAGCTGCGCGGCATGGGCGCGGGCGCCGTGCTCGCCAGCCTGGGCGCCGACGGCCAGCTCCTGGTGGAGGAGGCGGGCGCCTGGTTCGCCGCCGCCCGTGTGGACACCGTCCGCAGCAACGTCGGCGCCGGCGACTCCTCCCTGGCCGGCTTCCTCATCGCCGGCGGCAGCGGCCCGAAGGCCCTCGCCTCCGCCGTCGCCCACGGCGCGGCCGCCGTCCAGCTGCCCGGCAGCGTGATGCCCACCCCGGCCGACCTGGACCCCACGGCGGTGACCGTCACCGACCTCGTCCCCGTCGACCGCGAACTGACGGAGCCGGTGTCATGACCGCGGACCCGACCGCTCGCAGTGCCGCGCTCCGCCCCGGTGCCGCCCGCCGACAACCGGCCCAGGAGCGGCGAGGCCCCTCGTTACTCGCCGCGCCGACGGGCCGTCGGGGCACCCTGAGCCGCCCCGCCGTCCCCGGGAGGCGGAGCTTCCCCGGCCCCGTCTCCCACCCCGCCCCCCACGGCACCCCCGTCCCCACCCTCGCCCACCCCACACTCCGGGCGATACGCGTGCATAGGAGCCCGCGATGAGCGACATGATCACCGCGGACCTGGTCGATCTCGACCTGTCCGCCGACACCAAGGAAGCGGCGGCGCGTGCCCTCGCCGAGCGCATGGTGGCCCTGGGCCGGGTGACCGACCTGGAGGGCTTCCTCGCCGACGTGGCCGCCCGCGAGGCCCAGATGCCGACCGGACTCGACGGCGGCATCGGCATCCCGCACTGCCGCAGCGCCCATGTCACCGAGCCGACGCTCGGCTTCGGGCGCAGCGCCGCCGGCATCGACTTCGGCGCGCCGGACGGACCTGCCGACCTGATCTTCCTGATCGCGGCCCCGGCCGGCGCCGACGACGCCCACCTCACGATCCTCTCCTCGCTGGCCCGCCAGCTGATGAACAGCGAGTTCACGGACGCGCTGCGCTCGGCGGCCGACGCGGGGACCGCGGCGGCGCTGATCCGGGGCGACAAGACGCCCACCGCGACCGACGCGCCGGCACCGGACGCGGAGACCGCGGCGGGCGCCGGGGCCGGTGAGGGCGCGAAGACCGCCGGTGGCACCAGCCCCGCCCACGAC
>NZ_JBEYFC010000516.1:0-6245 GCF_040634175.1 Streptomyces sp. NPDC007162 | reverse complement strand
GCTGGCCGACGCGCGGGTGAAGAGCGCCACCTCCGCGCCCCCCGAGGAACTGCTTGTTCCGCACGTCCTCGGGGGTCAACGGCATCTCTTCACCTCAACGTAGTCGTCGGCGTTCGGCAAGACGGTAGGTCACATCGCTCATCACAGCCGACCAACGATCGCGATCAGGATGTAGACGATGATCATCAGTACGAAGAAGGACAGGTCGAGCGCCACGCCCCCGAGACGCAGCGGCGGGATGAACCGCCGCAGAAGCTTGAGCGGTGGATCGGTGACAGTGTAGGTCGCCTCAAGTACGACCACCATCGCCTTGCCGGGTTGCCATGAGCGGGCGAACTGGAACACGTAGTCCATGACCAACCGGAAGATGAGCACGATGAGGAAGCACATCAGCGCGATGTAGATCACATCCAGGAACACGCTCATGATCCGTGCTTCCCTCTCCCCTGTTCCGTGCTTCGTACCGGTGTTGCGTCTCAGCTCTGGTTGAAGAACCCGCCCTCTGCGATGCGGGCCTTGTCCTCCGCCGTGACATCGACGTTAGCAGGCGACAACAGGAACACCTTCTGCGTCACCCGCTCGATGCTGCCGTGAAGACCAAACACCAAACCGGCCGCAAAGTCGACAAGTCGCTTCGCGTCTGTGTCGTCCATCTCAGTCAGATTCATGATCACCGGGGTGCCCTCACGGAAGTGTTCCCCGATGGTACGGGCCTCGTTGTAGGTCCGGGGGTGAAGCGTGGTGATCCGGTAAGGCTCTCGTTCCGACACGACCTTGGGCATGATCACCGGTGCGTTCTTCTCCAGACTTGCGCGTTCTTGTGTGATGGACACCACGGGGCCGATGCGCGCCGGGCGGCCCGATTCCGCGGACAGGGAAGCGGAATGCGACACCGGTTCGCGCGGTGGGGACGGCTGCACCACTCGTACCGAATCGTCCCTTTGGGGCTGATGTGCACTGTGGGACTGGTGCGACGGCTCGTGCCGCCGGTGGTCCCGCTCGGGCTCCGGGTCCAGTTCGGGCTCGAAGTCGTCGTCAGGGTCGAATCCGCGGCCGTCGTACCCATCGTCCTCCACGAGGCCGAGGTAGACCGCCATCTTGCGCATCGCGCCGGCCATGCTCTGAGTCCTCCGCTCTGTGGTGGATCGGTGACGACTGCCAAGTCCCGCGATCCACGAGGCCCTTGCGCCCACTTTGGGCGACATTGACCATATTTTCTGCTGTGGTCCGACTTCCTGGCGACGTTACCCGAGCCTGAGGCGGACTCCGAGTACCGCGGTGCCGACGCGTACATGTGTCGCTCCGGCCGCCACGGCGTCCTCAAGGTCCGCACTCATCCCTGCGGACACCATGTTCGCAGCCGGATGGGCCCGGCGCAGGTCAGTCGACAAATCCATCAACCGCTCGAACGCCGCCCGGGACGCGGCCGTGGCCGAGGCCCTCCTCGACCACCGCGCCCGGCTGCGCCGCGCCATCGCCGACCGGCTCTCCCGGGCCCCGCTCCCCGCCGTCCTCGGCGACGCCGACTCCGCCGCACACGCCGTGGTCGCCGCCTACGACGGCGTCACCACCCAACTGCTGCTGGACCGGGACGTGGCCCGGGCCCGTGCCTGGCTCAAGCAACTGCTCACCGCGCTGCTGACCGACGGCAGCACCACGAGCGAGACCTCCGGGCTCAGCCCCCGATGAGATCAGCTCCCCCATGAGACAAGCCCCCCAATGAGAAAGGCAACGGACGCCATGGACGCGGACGTCATCGTCGTCGGAGCGGGCCTCGCCGGCCTGGTCGCGGCGCACGAACTCACCAGCAGGGGCAGGCGCGTAGCCCTGGTCGACCAGGAGAACGCCGCCAACCTCGGCGGCCAGGCGTTCTGGTCCTTCGGCGGGCTCTTCCTCGTCGACTCGCCCGAACAGCGCCGCCTCGGCATCAAGGACAGTCTCGACCTGGCCTGGAGCGACTGGCAGGGCAGCGCCCAGTTCGACCGCGAGGACGACGAGGACTCCTGGGCGGTGCGCTGGGCACGCGCGTACGTCGAGTTCGCGGCGGGGGAGAAGCGGCCCTGGCTGCAGAGTCACGGCATCGGCCTGCTGCCGACCGTCGGCTGGGCCGAGCGCGGCGACCTGCGCGCCGACGGGCACGGCAACTCCGTCCCCCGCTTCCATGTCGCCTGGGGCACCGGCACCGGCGTGGTCGAGCCCTTCGCCCGGTACGCCAAGCAGGCCGCCCGCGACGGACTGCTCACCTTCTACCACCGTCACCAGGTGGACCAGCTCGTCATCGAGGACGGCGAGGCGCGCGGCGTGCGCGGCACGGTCCTCGCCGCCGACGACGCACCGCGCGGCGTCGCCTCCGGCCGCGACCGCGTCGGCGACTTCGAACTCACCGCCCAGGCCGTGATCGTCACGTCCGGCGGCATCGGCGCCAACCACGACATCGTCCGCCGCTACTGGCCCGAGCGGCTCGGCACACCCCCCGCCGAGATGGTCACCGGCGTCCCCGCCCACGTGGACGGCCGCATGCTCGACATCAGCGCCGAAGCCGGCGTCCGCCTGGTCAACCGGGACCGCATGTGGCACTACACCGAGGGCATCCAGAACTGGAACCCGATCTGGCCCGGCCACGGCATCCGCATCCTGCCCGGCCCGTCCTCGATCTGGCTCGACGCCCTCGGCCGCCGCCTGCCCGACCCCTGCCTGCCGGGTTACGACACCCTGAGCACCCTGAAGTACCTGCGCACCACCGAGGACATCGCCGGGTACGACCACTCCTGGTTCGTCCTCACCCGGAAGATCGTCGAGAAGGAGTTCGCGCTCTCCGGCTCGGAGCAGAACCCCGACATCACCGCCAAGGACCGCAAGGCCGTCCTGCGCGACCGGCTGCTCGGCAAGGGCGCGCCCGGCCCGGTGCAGGCCTTCCTCGACAAGGGCGCGGACTTCGTCACCGCGAACTCCCTCGACCAGCTCGTCGAGAAGATGAACGGCCTCACCGACAAGGCACTGCTCGACGCGGCCCAGGTGCGCCGCCAGATCGTCGCCCGCGACCTGCAGATCCACAACTCCTACAGCAAGGACTCCCAGGTCCAGGGCATCCACAACGCCCGCCGGTACATCGGCGACCGCCTGGGTCGGGTCGCCGCCCCGCACCGCATCCTCGACCCGGCCGCCGGTCCGCTGATCGGCGTCAAGCTGCACGTGCTCACCCGCAAGACCCTCGGCGGCATCCAGACCGACCTGGACTCGCGTGCCCTCGGCGCCGACGGCACGCCGATCGGCGGGCTCTACGCGGCCGGTGAGGTGGCCGGCTTCGGCGGCGGCGGGGTGCACGGCTACAACGCGCTGGAGGGCACCTTCCTCGGCGGCTGCCTGTTCTCCGGCCGGGCGGCAGGCCGGGCGGCGGCGAAGCAGACCGCGTAGCTCACTCGTCGAGGAGCCGCGCCAGCACACCGGCGTGGCTCTCCGCGGGCGTCTTCGACGCAGTCAGCAGGGTGATCTTCCGCCTCCGGGCCGTCTTCCGCAGGCCGTCGAGGAGGTCGGCGGCCTCGGGAGCGTCGAGCTCCGCCTCGTAGCGGCGGGTGAACTCCTCGTACGAGCCGCCCTCGTGGAACCAGTGGCGCAGCTCGGTGGAGGGCGTCAGGCCCTTCGGCCACTCGTCCACGTGCGCGTCCTCCTTGGAGACCCCGCGCGGCCAGAGCCGGTCCACCAGGACCCGCACCCCGTCGTCCGGCTCGGGCGATTCGTAGATCCTGCGGACGCGCACGCTCACGGTCGGGCACCTCTCGGCTCGGTGACGGTCACGCGAGAGTACGCGGCGGACACCCGCCACCGGCCGCCGACGCGGCGCGACTTGACCTGAATGAGGGGGAAGCGCGCACACCGCCGCCCCTAGGGTGGGTTATTGATCATCAGCCACCCCTCCCAAGGAGCGCATGTGCAGGCTGCAAGCAGACGTACCGCAGTCCTCCGCCGCGAGGCCGTCCTCGCGACCGTCCCGGTCGCCGTGGCGGCCCTGCTCGCCGCCGCCGGACCGGCCTCGGCGAGCACCGTCGGCGGCTCGGGCGCGGGCGACCCGTACTTCCCGCTCAGCGGCAACGGCGGCTACCACGTCGGCCACTACGATCTGACGCTCCGCTACGACACGGCATCCCGCCACCTCGACGGCAAGGCCGTGCTCACCGCCCGGGCCACCCAGCGGCTCACCCGCTTCGACCTCGACCTCAAGGGCCTCAAGGTGACCCGGGTGACCGTCGACGGACGCACGGCCCGCTTCAGCCGCAGCGGACAGGAACTCGTCGTCACGCCGCCGCGCGCACTGGCGAAGGGCCGGGAGTTCCGGGTCGCCGTCAGCTACAACGGCACACCCAAGCCGGTCACCGACCCGGACGGCTCGGCCGACGGCTGGATCCCCACCGACGACGGCGCGTTCGTCGCCGGGGAGCCGCAGGGCGCGATGACCTGGTTCCCGGCGAACAGCCACCCCAAGGACAAGTCGTCGTACGACTTCACGATCACGGTGCCCAAGGGGCGCACCGCCGTCGCCAACGGCGTCCTTGTCGGACAGCACACGTCGGCCGGGCGCACCACCTTCCGGTGGCGGCAGAGCGAGCCGATGGCCGCGTACCTCGCCACCGCCACGGTCGGCAAGTTCGACGTCGAGCAGTACACCACCCGGGACGGGATCAAGGTGTACAACGCGGTCGACCCGCGCGAGGCGAGCGGCTCGGCGGCCGTGCTGAAGAAACTGCCGTCGGTCCTGGAATGGGAGAGCAGGCTGTTCGGGCCGTACCCCTTCCGGTCCGCCGGGGCGATCGTCGACCACGCGCCGAGCGTCGGGTACGCCCTGGAGACGCAGGGACGGCCGATCTACGACTCCGCGCCCGATCTCAGCACCCTGGTCCACGAGAACGCGCACCAGTGGTTCGGCGACTCCGTCTCCCTCACCGCCTGGAAGGACATCTGGCTCAACGAGGGGTTCGCCACGTACGCCGAGTGGCTGTACAGCGAGCAGCACGGGGGCGACAGCGCGCAGAAGACCTTCGACGCGTTGTACGCCAAGCCGGCGAGCGACGCGTTGTGGGCGTACCCGCCGGGGGATCCGGGAAGCGGGAAGAACATCTTCGGCGAACCGGTGTACGCCCGCGGGGCGATGGCGCTGCACCAGCTGCGGAAGGCCGTGGGGGATGCGGTGTTCTTCCGGATCCTGCGGGCCTGGGCGGGTGAACACCGGTACGGGCATGGGACAACTGCTCAGTTTGTGAAACTGGCTGAGGGGCAGTCGGGGGTCGACCTCGGGTCCCTGTTCCAGACGTGGTTGTACAAGAAGGGCAAGCCGTGACGACACAGCACCGCGCCCCAAGAGGGCGCGGAAACTGACGAGTTCCTTACATTTCTCGGCCAGAGTCGGTCTCATGATCCAACGCAGAACAGCTGTCGCCCTGCTCGCCTCCCCCCTGCTGCTGTCCGGTTGCGGGGGAGGTGCCGAGGCCGCGCAGAGCCCGGCCGACGACGGCCGTGCGGCGCGGGCGGCGGCCTCCCCCACAGCCGGGAGCGGCCCGCAGGACCAGGGCATACCGGGGCTCGGGCCGAAGACGACGGCCGCGATACCCGAGCGGGCGGAACAGGTCGTCGTCGCCACCGGGCGGGGCAGGAACTCCCCGGTGTCCACCGTCGTCCTCTACGAGCGCGACGACGCCACCTGGCAGCCCGGCGCCAGTTGGCCCGCGCACAACGGCAAGGACGGCTGGAGCGAGCACCACATGGCCGGGGACCTGCGCTCCCCCGTCGGTGTGTACGGGCTGACCGACGCCGGCGGCCTGCTGGCCGACCCCGGGAGCAAGCTGCCGTACCACCACTCGAACGGCTTCTACTCGCCCGGCACCGGCTTCGAGGGCGAGCCGCTGGAGGGCTCCTTCGACTACGTCGTCGCCATCAACTACAACCGCGAGCCGGGCACCTCACCGCTCGACTGGACCCGGCCGCTGGGGGCCGCCCGCGGTGGCGGCGTCTGGCTGCACGTCGACCACGGGGGACCGACCCACGCCTGCGTCAGTGTCGCCAAGGCACACATGAAGGAGCTGCTGCGCACCCTCGACCCGGGCCGGCATCCGGTCGTGGTCATGGGATACGCCGACTGGCTCGCACAGTAGACGCCTAGGATCCGAACCCGTGTGCGCACATGTGCTGGTCGCCGAGGACGACGAGATGCAGGCCGAGCTGGTCAGGCGGTCGCTGCTGGCCGAGGGCCACAC
>NZ_JBEYFC010000515.1:0-6251 GCF_040634175.1 Streptomyces sp. NPDC007162 | reverse complement strand
CCTGTACGTCAACGTGCCCATCGCGATCCTCGCCGTCACCGGCGCACTCGCGCTGCTGCGCGACCGGCCCGGCCGCACCGGCGCCCGCCTCGACGGCCCCAGAAGTCTCCTGAGCATCCCTCAGGTGAGTGACCGGGGGGCGTTGCGGGCTACCACGAGCAGCCCGCAGCGCCCCCTATCCACGGACGACCGTCCCGAACCGGATGTCGTACGAGCTACCGGGGTGCATGGCGGCCAGCATCCGCTCCGCCTCCTCGGTGACGTCGGCGCGCTCGGCCCGGCTCAGGCGGCCGAAGGTCTCGATGACCAGGGCGGTGCCCTCCTCCAACTGCCACACCCCCGCCAGAAGACCGTCCACGAGCAGGGTGCGGAAGGCCTGGTTGCCCCGCCAGGCCCGGCCCCGGTACTCGGACGGGACGACACGGGTGCGGTCGGCATGGGCGAGCAGGAGGGTGTCGAACTCGGGGAGGAAACGCGGCGGGGCGGGGATTCCGGGGTCGGGGCGGGGCGCGTCGGGCAGGTCGAAGAGTTCCGCTCCGTGCTCGTCCCGGAAGGTGAGGAGCCGGGGGCGCAGCCGTTCGAACGCGGCACGGAGCCGGGTCAGCCCGGCCCAGGTCTGCATGTCCTTGACGGAGGCGGGGCCGAAGGCGGCGAGGTAGCGCAGGACCGTGGCGTCGGGGGCGGGCGTCGGTTCGGCCGGGCGGCCCAGCCAGTGCTCGGCAGTGGTGAGGGCGACCTGCCCGCTGTGCCCCCACACTCCGCGCGGGGTGACCTGGACGAGCGGCAGCCGGCACCGCGCGGCGACGGCGAGGGACCGCGGATCGGCGTGGGGCCACTCGGCGCTCAGGGCCGTACGCAGCTCGGCCATGGTGCGCGGTTCGGCCTCCACCAGTTCCCGGGCGAGCACGGCGAGGCGGTCCAGGTCCACGCCGGCCAGGCCCGCGCGGAAGTGGGTCAGCTCCCGGTCGCGGGCCGCCTGGACGAGCGGCCGCAGGGTGAGGGCGTCGTCGGCGGTGTGGGTGTGGAGGGTCGACCGCAGGGTGACGATCCGGACCACCTCCCGGTCGGCCATGGGCTCGGCGAGCCGCGCGGGGACGAAGCCGTGGAGACGGGCGGCGAGGGCGTAGTACGGCGGCTTGACGTTCTGCGCCTGGAGCCCGACGAGGTGCGCCACGGCCTCCTGCGCCGACCGCGTCGAGCGGCGCAGCAGGAGCTGGCGGTCGAGGGTGGCGCGGTTGAGGGCGCGGGCACCGAGGACCGGGCCGGACGGCTTCTTCGTCATAGGGGCACGCTAGCGGCGGAGTAGGACAGCACCTGTCCGCATCGCTCGCCGTACCGTCGTCACCCTTCCTTGACCGCCCCCGCTCCCCCGCGTACGCCCCGTATATCCTGCACCGAGACTCACTGATCACGCCGATACAGGCTCCACCGAGAGGCGGCCGTGATGTCCGAGCGACGCCCGAGTCCGGTCTCGAAGAACTCCGGGAACGGCAGGAACGGCCGGAGCGCCAGGAGGTCCGTCTGGCGACGCGCGCTGCCGCCGGAGCCGGACACGGCCGAGCAGCCGCGGCCGGGGTCCGCGGCGCCCGGTGAGCAGCCGAGCGTCGTGGAGGCGGCGCTGTACCGGGACGGCGTGCGTGTGTCCACCCCGGCGACCCTCGCGCAGACGTACCGCGAACTGCGCGAGCACCCCGCGGGCATGGCGTGGATCGGCCTGGCCCGCCCGACCTCCGACGAACTCCTCTCCCTGGCGGCCGAGTTCGGGCTGCACCCGCTGGCGGTGGAGGACGCGATGGAGGCACACCAGCGGCCGAAGCTGGAACGGTACGGCGCCACCCTGTTCGTCGTCCTGCGTGCGGCCCGCTACCTGGACGCGCCGGAGGAGGTCGACTTCGCCGAGCTGCACGTCTTCGTCGGCCCGGACTTCGTGATCACGGTCCGCCATGGCGCGGCCCCCGACCTCTCCGCGGTCCGCCGCCGCATGGAGGACTCCCCCGACCTCCTCAAGCTCGGCCCGGAGGCGGTTCTCTACGCCATACTCGACGCGGTGGTCGACGGCTACGCCCCGGTCGTCGCGGGCGTACAGAACGACATCGACGAGATCGAGACGGAGGTCTTCCGAGGCGACCCGGAAGTCTCCCGCCGTATCTACGAACTCTCGCGCGAGACGGTCGAGTTCCAGCGCGCCACCCGCCCCCTCGTGGGCATGCTGCACGGCCTGATGGCGGGCTTCACGAAGTACGAGACCGACGAGGAACTCCAGCGCTACCTGCGGGACGTGGCCGACCACGTCACCCACACCAGCGAACGCGTCGACGGCTTCCGCACAGCCCTCACGGAGATCCTCACGGTCAACGCGACCCTGGTCACCCAACAGCAGAACGCGGAGATGCGCGCACTGGCAGAGGCGGGCTTCGAACAGAACGAGGAGATCAAGAAGATCTCCTCCTGGGCGGCGATTCTGTTCGCGCCGACGCTGGTCGGGACGATCTACGGGATGAACTTCCGGAAGATGCCGGAGTTGCACTGGGTGTGGGGGTACCCCTTTGCAATCGTCCTGATGGCGATCGTATGCACCAGTTTGTACTTCATTTTTAAGCGGAAGGACTGGCTCTGAGTAACTGATCACCCAGAGCCTGCGTCAGGGCGTCATGGGGGCGTCCGCGACCGCTTGAAGCCCCGCCCAGGGCCGCTGGGGAGAATCTGGGGAGAATGAAACCCGCACCGCTTCGGCTGGCGCTCCCCAACCTCAGACCCGCCGGCCCCGACCCAGGCTTCCTCACTGTCGCGACAGGTGCTCGTTCAACATGGAGAGTAACCAGTACCGGGATCGAGGGGTCGTCAGGGAAAGGCAGGTCGCCGTACACGACTTCGACGAGTTCGGTGTGCCGGAGCGTGCCGATCGCCGGTGGCGACATCGCATGACCGAACACTGGGTGTGTTGCGCGCTGGCATATCAGAGCCGCGGGATCGACCTGCTGCTGACAGGACAGCCACCGCTGGACGGGATCGCGGTCTGCCTGGTCGACGCCGCCGACGGAGTCCCGCGCGACCGACTCGCCGTACGTGACGCCGGCCGATGGGATGCTGCCGCTGTCGATCCCTTCCTCGGCTGGGCCGCCTGGCACCGCTGGACAGGATGGACCGCCGACGATCCACGACGGGGCACCCACCTGCTCTCCGCCCCCGGTGGTCGGTGTCGGTGCAGGAGGCGGTGCGGTCCTTGACGGTCGGGGCCGGGAGCTTGTCCCCCCAGCCAAGACCGAAGGACTCCTTGCCCTTGGTCACCCGCGACGCCCGAGGCACGCACGGCATCACATGGCACCGAATGACGCCTACTGGCACCACATGGCACTATCTTGGCGCCGTTTCTGCACTCGGCGCCGCGCGAACATGCATGGCGCCACCACTACCCAAAGGCCCCACCACCGCGTTTGCACAGTTCAGAGCGGGGAAGCGAGGGACGACCCACCCGTGACGCCACTGGGGCTTGCGAATGGCACCATCATGGTGCCACTATGTGGCCATGGACCTCACCCCGTATGTCGACACCCTCCGCCGTGAACTCGCGGTGGCCGCCGAAGCCGGCGGGGACGATGCCCGTGAGCTGGCCGAGCGGCTGACGGCTCCACTGGAGTCGGCGACCCGGCTGACCATGCTCAACGTGCTCTCCGCCGCGATGGACGAGATCACCCGCGAACTCGCCCCCGGCTCGGTCGACGTACGGCTGCGCGGGCTCGACCCCGACTTCGTGGTGACACTGCCGCCGACCCGTGGCGGCTATGCGGAAGCGGGCGACGCGCCCGTCGAACCGATCAGGGCGCCGGTGCCCGCCGAAGGTGACGAGGGCGGCACCGCTCGGGTCAACCTGCGCCTGCCGGCCCCTCTCAAGGCGCGGGCCGAGGAGGCCGCGAGCCGCGAGGGGCTGTCGGTCAACGCGTGGCTGGTGCGGGCCGTATCGGCCGCGGTCGAGGGCGGCACGCAGCCGCGAACACCGCAGCGGACCCGCACCGTCGGACAGAGCTTCAAGGGCTGGGTGCGCTAGCAGCGCCCGCCCCGAACAGCACGTCGCATCGCACCACTTCACCCACACCACGTTCCACCTGCAGGGACGACCCAAGCACTCAAGAGGACGGGACAGCCATGCCTTCTTTCGACACACCCGAACCCATTTCGGTCACCGCCCACGTGAGCGCCGGCTCCATCCTCTTCACTGCGGGCGACCGGCTCGACACCGTGGTTCACGCGCGGCCCCGCGACCCGAAGCGGGACAAGGATGTGCGGGCCGCCGAGCAGACCGAGGTCTCCTACGCGAGCGGTGTGCTGACCGTCCGGACGAAGGAGCGGCGCATGCTCGGGCCCAGCGGAGTCGTCGACGTGACGGTCGAACTGCCCACCGGGTCGCACATCGACATGACGGGCCCCTGGGCCCAGGTGCTCGGTGAGGGCCGGCTCGGCGAGGTCCGGGTCAAGACCTCGGTCGGCGACGTCCGGCTCGACACGACCGGCCCGCTGAACCTGGCCCTGTCGCACGGTTCGATCGTCGTGGACCGGGTCGAGGGGGCGGCCGAGATCACCACCAGCTCCGGCAACGTGCGCGTCGGCCTCGTCGATGGCCCCGCCGTCCTGAAGAACTCGAACGGCACCACGACCGTCGGCACGGTGACCGGCGAGTTGCGGGTGAGCGGGACCAACGGCGCGATCGACATCACGCGCGCCGGGGCATCGGTCACCGGCACCGCGACCAACGGCTCCCTCCGGGTCGCCGAAGTCGCTCGCGGCGAGATCCAGTTGGAGACCTCCAACGGCTCCATCGAAATCGGCATCCACGAAGGCACTGCCGCCTGGCTCGACGTCAGCTCCAACCGCGGGCAGGTGCGCAACACGCTCGCCGATTCCGAGGCCCCGGAGCAGACCGAGGAGACCGTCACCGTCCGGGCACGGACCAACTGGGGCAACATCGACGTCAGCCGCTCCCGTCTCTGACCACCCGCCCGCCAACTCACTCGCTCCCCCGGTCACTTCACCGAACGGGAGGATTCCCTGGGCATATCTGTCATGCCCACACCCAGTCGGTCGGCGATCCGCAGTCGCCCGCCGCCGTCTCCGCCGTCGGTCTGCGCAAGTCGTACGGCGACAAGACCGTTCTCGACGGCATCGACATGTACATCGCCTCCGGGTCCGTGTTCGCGCTTCTCGGACGGGGTACGCGCCGCGCTCGGGGTCACCGGCCAGTTCTCCGACCTGCACCACCCGCCCCGCGCGGAGGGCCGGCGGGTGGTCGCCGGGCTCCGGGAGCGCTTCGACCTCACCGAGGCCGCGAAGAAGCCCGCCGCCACCTACTCCGGCGGCATGAAGCGCCGCCTCGACATCGCCATGCCCCTGGTTCTCAGGAGGTCGCCGGCGCCGGCAGGCCCGGCTGCTCGGGCCGCTCGCGCTCCGGTGCCGTCGGCACCGCCAGCACCATGGTGAGGCCGCCACCCGGGGTGTCCTCCGCGTGGAGCGTTCCGTCGATGGCCTCGGCGAAGCCCCGGGCCACGGCAAGACCGAGGCCGACGCCGACGCCCCGGGGCGAGTCGCCGTACCGCTGGAAGGGTTCGAAGATGCGTTCCTTGGCCTCGTCCGGGACACCGGGTCCGCGGTCCACGACCCGTACCTCGACCCGGTCGGCCAGAGCGCTCGCGGCGACCAGGACCTTCTCCCCCGGCGGGCTGTACTTGACGGCGTTCTCGACGACGTTGGCGACGGCCCGCTCCAGCAGTCCCCGGTCCACGTACACCATGGGCAGCGTCTCGGGGATGTCCAGCTCCACGCCGTCCTCGGGCACTCCGCCCAGCGCCATGGGCACCACCTCGTCCAGGTCGGTCTCCCGGACGATGGGGCTGACGGTGCCGGTCTGCAGGCGGGACATGTCGAGGAGGTTGCCGACGAGGTGGTCCAGGCGGTCGGCGCCCTCCTCTATGGCCTCCAGCAGCTCCGCCCGGTCCTGTTCGGACCACTGGACGTCGTCGGAGCGCAGCGAGGACACCGCGGCCTTGATCCCGGCGAGCGGGGTGCGCAGATCATGGCTGACGGCCGCGAGCAGCGCGGTGCGGATCCGGTTGCCCTCGGCCAGTTCCTTGGCCCGGTCGGCCTCGCGCTGCAGGCGCTGGCGGTCCAGGACGACGGCGGCCTGCGCGGCGAACGCGGCCAGCACCCGGCGGTCGGAAGCGGGCAGCACCCGGCCGCGCAGGGACAGGGCCATGTGGTCA
>NZ_JBEYFC010000514.1:0-6256 GCF_040634175.1 Streptomyces sp. NPDC007162 | reverse complement strand
GTGCCGTGAGTTGCGGGTCGATGTGTGGGACGCGATCCGGTGCGCCGGCACCAAGCCGTTCGGCTTCCAGGCCTTCAGGCCGAGTGCCGGGGGGCGCGCCGTACGGCGTTCATGAGGAGGCCGTGACCGGCCGACGGGAGGAGCTGTCAGCAGGCCTCGCGGGCGGCCGCAGCCGGGGACCGGTCGGACGCGGGCGGCACCGTCCTGGCCGCCGGCGCGGCGGTGCGGCGCGACGGCAGCGGCAGCCGGCCCTCCGCGAGCGCGAGCGCGGCGATGACCACCGCGCCGCCCACCGGCACGTTCCAGGTGACGCTCTCGCCGAGGGCGGCCGCGCCGACGATCACGGAGAACACCGGGACCAGGTAGTTGACGCCGGACGCCGTGGTGGGGCCGGCGTCCGCGATGAGCCGGTTCATCAGGGCGAAGGCGATGCCCGTGGAGGCGCCGCCGAGGACCAGGAGGGAGAGCAGCGGGCCCGCCGTCAGGTCGCCGGGCAGGTCCCAGCCGACGGTGAACGCGGTGATCAGGCCGGTGATGACCATGGCGGAGGTGAGCTGCCCCGCGGTCACGGAGAGCGCCGGGATCTTGTGCGGGGCGATGAAGCGGCGGACGTAGACGAAGCTGATCGCGTAGCTGACCGCCGCGCCGACACAGGCGAGTTGGCCGCCGACGGAACCGAACCCGTGGGTGTGCCAGGGCCCGACGACGACGATCAGCCCGACGAAGCCGATCACGAGACCGGTCACTTTGCGGGCCGTCGGCTTCTCCGTGCGGATGGCCACGGCGGCGAGCCCCAGGGTGACCAGGGGCGTGGCGCCCTGGATGACGCCGGCGACACTCGCGGTGGTGTGCTGCTCGCCGACGGCGAAGAGGGTGAACGGTACGACGTTGCCGAAGACCGAGGCGACGACGATGTGCCCCCAGACCTTGCGGTCGGGGAAGGAACCCTTGGTCACGGCGAGGATCACCGAGACGACGAGGGCGCCCACCAGGAGTCGCCCGAAGACGAGTTGGAGGGGTGCGAAGGCGTGCAGCGACACCTTGATGAAGGCGAAGCTGCACCCCCACAGAGCGGCGAGCAGCCCGAAGCGGGCCCAGTTGACGGGGTGCATCCGATGACTCCTGTAGGTTGCCGAACGGGTCGGGGGGCTGGGGAATCGGAGGGGGTGGGGAACTCGGGTACGCGGCGGTGTCAGGGGGCGTCGACCTCGAACTGGTCGTACTTCTCCATCAGCGCCACCATCTCGGCCCGCGTGGGGACGTTTCCGTCGGCCAGGAGTTCGGCCAGGCCCGTGAAGTAGGCCTCGCGGTTCTCCGCGGGCGTGAAGATGATCAGCATCTCGGCCGGCGCGTCGCTGTCGTTGCGGAAGCCGTGCACGGCGTGTTCGGGAACGTGCAGGAAGTCACCGGCGTGCGCGGTGTGCCAGCCCGTGCCGTCGTGGAGGGTGACCTCTCCCGAGATGACGTAGAAGGACTCCGAGATACGTGTGTGGTAGTGCGGGGCCGCTCCGGCGGCACCCGGCAGCATGTGGTGGTGGAAGAGGCCGAGGCGGCCGTCGGTGGTCTCGGCGAGCGCGATGTACCTGGTGGTCGTCGTCGGTCCGATCCGGACCGTGACGGCGTCGCCGAACCGCTTCAGGGTCGACACCAGGAGGGTCATGAGCCGTCTTCCCACATGCTCAGGTAGCGCTCGCCGGTGTCCGGCAGGACGGTCACGACACACCGGTCGCGGTACTCGGGGCGGGCGGCCACCAGGCGCGCCGCGTGCACTGCAGCACCGGCGGACACACCCACGAAGAGGCCCTGGCCGGCGGCGAGTTCACGGGCGGTGCGCAGGGCGTCCGCGTCGCTGACGGCGATGGCCTCGTCGATCAGGGAGACGTCGGTGGTCGGGGCGACGAAACCGCCGTTGAGACCGGGGATGCGGTGGCGTCCGGCCCGTCCGGCCGACAGCAGCGGGGATCCTTCCGGCTCGACGGCGACGATCCGTACGCCGGGGTCCTGCTCCCGCAGGTGACGCCCGATACCGGTGAGGGTTCCGCCGGTGCCCACCGCGCAGACCAGGGTGTCGGCGCGGCGCCCGGTCGAGGCGAGGGCGGCGGTGATCTCGGGACCGGTCGTGGCGTAGTGGGCCTCGACGTTGTCCGCGTTCTCGTGCTGGCAGGGGAACCAGGAGCCCTCGGTGGTCGCGTGGATCTCCTCGGCCCTCTCGATCGCGCCCGGATAGCCCCGCTCGGCGGGGGTCTGGACCACCTGAGCGCCCAACGCCGACAGCAGACGGATCCGCTCGGTGGTCGCGTTGTCGGGGAGCACGATGACGCAGCGGTAGCCGCGCGCGGCGGCCAGGGCGGCGAGCGAGATACCGGTGTTGCCGGAGGTGGCCTCGACGATGGTGCCCCCGGGCGCCAGGTCGCCGCGTGCCTCGGCGGCCCTGAGCATGTACAGCGCCGCCCGGTCCTTGCTGCTGGACATCGGGTTGGCCGCCTCCAGCTTGGCCAGTACCTCGGCGCCCGGTGCCAGTCCTTCCAGTCTGAGCCGGATCAGCGGGGTGCCGCCCACCAGGTCGTCGATGCCGTCGGCGACCGCCGGGAGGACCAGGGCAGGCAGAGGTGTGTGCGGTGTCAGGGTGCGCATGATGTGATTCCTCGTCATATATGGGCGACGGGCCGACGGGGTCCGGCGGTGAGGAGCCGGCGGGGAACTGGAGGGGAGACGGAACGGAGCGCGCGGCTACCAGGAACCGGCCGAGGCGATGCTCGCGACGACGTCCTCGGCCGGGCGGCCCGGCGCACGCCCGGTGGCAGTGGCGGCCAGCATCCGCGTCCCCTCCGGCACGTCCTTGTTGACCAGCGCCTGTGCGCCGATCACCGCGCCGTCGCCGACGGTCACCGGGCCGAGCACCGTGGCGTTGGTGCCGAGCACGACGTCACGGCCCACCACCGGATGCCGGCGGGCACCCGGCGGCCTCTCGTTGTCGCTCCACCAGCCGACCGCGCCCAGCGTCACCTGGTGGTAGATCGTCACGTCGTCACCGACGACGCAGGTTTCGCCGATCACCACCGCGGCACCGTGGTCGATGAAGACCCGGCGGCCGAGGACCGCTCCGGGGTGGATCTCGACGGCGGTCAGCCGTCGCGCCCAGCGGGCCAGCAGACGGGCCGTCATCCGGTGTCCGCGGGTGTGCAGCCGGTGTGCCACCCGGTGGGTCCACAGCGCGGTCAGCGCGGGGTGCAGCGCCGCTTCCAGGCGTCCGCGGACGGAGGGGTCCCGCTCGACCACGACGCCCAGGTCTTCGCGCATCAGACGGAGCAGACCGGTACGGGTGGTGTCGGGTGGGGTGGCGGACGGCACGGCGCGGGCAGCGTCCGAGCCGGTCCGCCGGAACGGAAGGACGGATGCGGGCTCCTTCGAGGTGACGCTCACGGAGTCTCCAGTCTTCGCAGGGCGGTCGCGGGCGGGGCCGGGACCCCTGTCCCAGGGCAGGGAGCGGGAGACCGGTGGTCGCCGCGGGGTCCGGGGATCGTGGAAGAGCGTCGCCGCTGCCGTTCCCGTTCTCTTCCCGGCCGGGTCCCCGGCCGCCGGCCCGCGACCGCCGCGACGTGGCCGGTGCCGGGAGCGGCCGGGGAGCGATCCGGGAACGGTCGGAGGGACACTCCCCCCGAGCGCCCCTCCGCTCCGAGACGAGCGGGGGCACGGCCAGCACGGCCGGTTCGGCGCCCCACCCGTCGAGAGAGCGCATACCCATGCACGAAGCATCAGTTGTTGTCCGGGACGCGGGCGAGCACGACGTCCGGCGGATCCCGGCTGCCGACGAGGAAACGAGGACCCAGCCATGAGCGCGACGGCCGACCAAGAGAACGAGCCTTGTCCCGTGGACGGCACTCCGCAGCGGCTGCTGCTGATCGGCCCGTCACCCGCCCTCGTACGTGCCGCCGTCGGCGCGGGCTTCGTCGTACGGATCGTCTCCGACGCACCTGCGGCGCCGGACGACCGCATCCCGCCCGGAGTGCCCGTGGACGTTGTCGACCTCACCGACGGGGCCGCACTGGCCGAGGCGATCGAGCTGTCGGTCCGCGTCCACGGCACCCAACGGCTGCTGGCCTGCGCCGGCACTGCGGAACTGCCCGCGGTGGCGGGGACCGCGGCCCGCCTGCGGGTGACGCCGAACCCTGCGGACGCGGCCCGCCTGCTGAGTGAGCCGGCCGCCATGCGGGCGCTGCTCAACGGCAGTCGGCACTCCTACGTCCCGGCCGCGCGGGCCCGCTCCGCCCAGGAACTGCCCGCCGCGGTCGAGGAGATCGGCGGGCCGGTCACCGTTCGGTCGCTGCCGTACGGTGCCGAGGAGGGCGGATTGCCACTGAAGGCGGCGGGTGAGCGTGCCTACCTGGTGGAGCGGTATCTGCAAGGTCCGGAGTACGGCGTGGTGACGCTCACCGTGGACGGGATGCACCGTGTGGTGGGCGTGGTGGCACTGCACGGTGCCTGGCAGGCCGGCTGCCACCTGTTCCCGGCGCCCCTGCCGGAGCGGGACGAGGCGGAGGCGCGCGCGATCGTGACCGAACTGCTCGATCTCGCCGGGTACGAGTTCGGGTACGCGTACACGGTGGTCGTGCTGACGCCCGACGGACCGCGGGTGGTCCGCTCGCGGGCCGCGTACCCGGACGAGCCGCTGGCCTCCCTGATCGAGGTCGCCACGGGCTTCCGGGCCGACGAGGAGCTGGTGCAGGCGCTCGCCGGCAAACCGGTGGGCGTGCCGACGGCCGACCGGTACGCGGCGGTGGCGTCGTACCGGCTGCCGGCGGGGCGGTTGTTGTCGGTGTCGGGACTGGAGGCGGTGTCCGAGTTCCCGGGTGTGCACCGGGTGTACTTCCCGTACGAGTCGGGGGACGACATTCCCGGCGACGGTCACGGCGGGGAGGGTTACGTGATGCTGACCGCGGATTCGCCGCAGGAGGCCGCGGGGGTCGTCGCGGAGGTGGGGAGGCTGTTGCGGGCGGAGGTGAGCCGGCGTCCCGACCAGGCCTGACCGCGTCCGTCCCCATGGACCGCCCGCACAGCCCGAGGAGGGCCGGCGGGCGGTTCCCGTCGGTGTCGACGGGGGTGGCCGGTACACGCCCGGTCCGTTCCTGAGTCCTTCCCTTCCGGGACCGACGGCCCGGTAACGGATGCGGAATGCGCCGGGAGCGGAGGCCGCGACCTTTCTTTCTGTCAGCACCGCACACCGAGACGACAGAAGGCGGGCATCATGACCAGCAAGGGATTCGCGACCTCGGCGAGCTTCTTCGCCACCGCGGCGATCACCGTGGCTCTCGGCTTCGGTGTCGCCGTCGGCACGTCGGTCACGCGCCCCGCCTCGGACGAGGGCCCGAACCTCGTCCCCAGCGTCTCGATCGCCCGAACCGTCGCCACGAAGCCCGCCCACACCGGGAACCCGAACGCGGCGACGGCGGGCACGGACGGCGACGAGGGACCCAACGTCATCACGGCCGGCACCAACGGCGACGAAGGACCCAACGTCATCACGGCCGGCACCAACGGCGACGAAGGACCCAACGTCATCGCCGTCTGAGCGAGCCGCAGAGCGTCCTGAGCCGGTGCCCGCCGCGACGAACGGCGGGCACCGGCATGTCGTGCTCCCGGCGTTCAGTCCCCCCGGTGAATCCGGCCGGGGATTCCCATGGCGCGGAACGCCTCGTGCGCGGCGTCCGCCCGGTCGGCTGCCTCTGCCGTGTGCCCGAGGGCCGCCAGCGCTTGGGCGAGGCCGTCCAGCGCGTAGGCCTCCTCCACCCGGTGGCCGAGCCGGGCGGCGGACGCGTGTGCCTGCCGGTGCAGCTGCACCGCCCGCTGGTGATCACCGCAGCGGTGGAAGAAGCGCCCCGCGGTGTTCCACACGGTGGCCTCCCGCACCGGCGCGTCCTCGAGTCCCTTGGTGGCGAGCGCCTCCTCCACCCAGTGCAGCACCTGTTGCCGGTGCCCGAGCCGGCCCTCCGCCTCCGCGGAGAGGATGAGCAGCAGCGCACGTTCGGCCGGCGCCATGACACCGGGCGTACGCTCGCGGGCAGTGGCCAGCGTGCGGGCCGCCGCCTCGACGTCCCCCATCGCCAACTGGGCCTGTGCGAGGTCGCCGAGGCCGACCAGTTCCTTCTCCAGCGCCCCGATCTTGCGGGCCAGGTGGACGGAACGGGTGGCCGTACGCACCGCCTCCTGGAAGTCACCGCGCTCCATGTGGACGCCGCTGATGTTGGACAGGGACTCC
>NZ_JBEYFC010000513.1:0-6257 GCF_040634175.1 Streptomyces sp. NPDC007162 | reverse complement strand
GTGGACGCGCTGCACGCGGCCTACCCGCGTCTGTTCCTCTTCGAGTCCGAGTCCTCCTCGGAGACCTCCACCCGCGGCGCGCGGCGCTCGGTCATCGCCGCCGTGCGCCGCACCGGCAGGTGCGTCGGCGCGGTACGGCGGACCTGCGTCATCGCCGTACGGCGCGCCGTCGCGCGACGAACCCCCGCCGGTCTCCCCTCGGGACCACTGCCCGTTCGTCGGTGCGGCGTCCAGACGGGCCAGGCGCGCGCGGAGTTCGGTGCACCGGGCCGATGCCCGTTCGTGGTCGTCGTGGGCCCAGGCGAGGTCGAGGTTCAGCGTCTCGGCCTCCTGCGGGGAGTGCGCGGAGCCGAGCGCCCGGCCGAGCCGGGCCAGGCGTTCGGCGGCGTGGTGCTGTTCGCGGAGCATGGCGTCGAGGCGGTCGCCGAGGTCCTGCCGGGCACCCGGCCTGGCGTCGTAGGCGGCGACGGCATCCGTGTGCAGCGGCCGGGCCCGCTCCGTCTCGCGCGCGGCGGCCTCCGGGCCGTGGGTGGTGGCGAGGTCCTGGAGGAGCGCCGCCACGACGTCCCAGGGCGGCACCTCCCGCCCGCCGAGGCAGGCCAGCATGCCCTCCGGGTCGCGCCGCCAGAAGACTGCACACCAGCCGCCGCCCTGGTCCAGGCGCGCCAGCAATCCGTCCAGGTAGTTCGCGAACTCCCGCCCCCGTCCCGGGAGTTGATCCACCGTCATCGTCCCACTCCCGCCGGCCCGGAACACTCCGGTTCCGTAGGCAACACCAGGTGTGTTACGCGGGTGCTACGGGGAGTTTTCAGCGGGCGCCCAGAGCCCTCATCGCCCGGCTCCGGCCGAGGGGCGTCAGACCGGGACCAGCGCGCAGCGCGCCACCAGGTCGTCCATCGACAGGCCGAGCGCGCGGGCCAGCGCGGCCACGGTGAAGAAGGCGGGGGTCGGGGCCCGCCCCGTCTCGATCTTGCGGAGCGTCTCGGCCGAGATGCCCGCCTCGGCGGCCACCTCCGTCATGCTCCGCGCGCCGCGCGTCTCGCGCAGCAGCCGTCCGAGCCGCTCGCCGCGTTCACGCTCTTCCGGGGTGAGAGGGGTGCGCACCATGCCGTCATTCTACTCCGGTCGAATAAGCCGGTATATTAATTGGCATGGTGGAACTGAAGACAGACACATCGATCGACGCCATGTACGCGGCCGGGCAGGTCGTCGGGCGGGCCCTGACGGCCGTACGGAAGGCCGCCGGCGTCGGCGTCTCGCTGCTGGAGCTGGACGAGGTGGCCCGGGACGTGCTCCGCGAGGCGGGCGCCTCCTCCCCCTTCCTCGGCTACCGGCCCTCGTTCGCGCCCACCCCCTTCCCCGCCGTCGTCTGCGCCTCCGTGAACGACGCGATCGTGCACGGCATCCCGACCGCCTACCGGTTGCGCGACGGCGACCTGGTCTCGATCGACTGCGGCGCCGAACTCGACGGCTGGGTGGGCGACTCGGCGATCAGCTTCACGGTCGGCAGAGCGCGGCCGGCGGACACGCGGCTCGTGGAGACCGCGGAGCGGGCACTGGCGGCCGGGATCGCGGCGGCCGTCGTAGGCAACCGCATCGGCGACATCGCGCACGCGATCGGTCGGGTGTGCCGGGAGGCCGGTTACGGCATCCCGCAGGACTTCGGAGGACACGGCATCGGCCGCCGCATGCACGAGGACCCCGGGGTACCGAACGAGGGCCGGCCCGGCCGTGGCCTGCCCCTGCGCCAGGGCCTGGTCATCGCGATCGAGCCCATGCTGATCGGCAGCGGTCGGGACGGCTACCACCCGGCTCCCGACGGCTGGACCCTGCGCACGGACGACGGCTCCCGTGCGGCCCACGCGGAGCACACGGTGGCGATCACCGAGGCCGGGCCGCGGATCCTGACGGCCCGGCACCCGGAGAACTGACGCAGGCGGCTGCGCGCGCATACCGGCGCCGCTCCCCCGGCCCACCCGGCGGCTCCGCCCGGGCTCCCAGGAGCGGCGCCCGTGACATGCCCAGCCCCGTAGGCAGACCGACCTCGGACAGCCGACCTCGGGCAGACCGACCGCGGACAGGCCGCCTCCGCCCGGCCCGCGCCCGGCGGAGGAGAGCGCCCGTGACATGGGCCGCCCCGGGAAAAGCCCCGAGGCCGTGGAACTCGTCCCCGGCCCGGGTGCGGGCGACGCGGGCCGAGCGCGGGCAGGCCTCCTCCGCTCGGAGCCCGCCCGGCGCAGAAGCGCCACCCCTGCCGCGGCCCACCCGGCTGGCGGGGCCGAGCGCGGGCAGGCCGTCATTGCCCGGCCCCGTCCGGCGGGCAGGGAGCCGCGGAGAGGCCCGGTCGGTGGCTCGGACCGCTGCCGTTCCGCCCGTCCGTCCGCCGCCCGCTGCCCGCCGCCGTCGGCCACCGCCGCCGGTCACCGCCACTGGACATGCCCCCCATCAGCGGGCGTGCGAAGGTGGTGTGACCGGGCCCTGCAGGGGCACCCGCGTGGACCGGCACGTCGACCAGCGAGCGCGTCCCGCCAGGCGCCGGGACGCCGGAACGGAACGAACGCTCATGACCAGCGGCTACCCCGGACCGGGCGACTACGGACAGGACCCCTTCGGCGAGTTCCTCGCCCGCTTCTTCGGCGGCGGAGGGCCTCGCCAGGGACCCCGCCAGATCGACATCGGGAGGCTGCTCAGTCAGCCCGCCAGGGAACTGGTCAGGGACGCCGCCCAGTACGCCGCCGAACACGGCAGCCGTGACCTGGACACCGAGCACCTGCTGCGCGCCGCCCTCGCGGCCGAGCCCACCCGCTCCCTGCTCAGCAGGTCCGGTGCGGATCCCGACTCGCTGGCCCACCAGATCGACGACCGGGCCGGCCCGGTCCAGCATCCGCCCGGCGAGACGCCCCCGCCGACCTCGCTGTCCCTCACCCCCGCCGTCAAGCGGGCCCTGCTGGACGCGCACGACCTGGCCCGGGCCGGCGGTGCCGGGTACATCGGCCCGGAGCACGTCCTGGGTGCCCTCGCCGCCAACCCCGACTCGGCCGCCGGGCACATCCTGAACGCGGCCCGGTTCGCCGCCGCCGGGCTGCCGCCGGACGCCCCCGAGACCGACCGCTCCCACCCCGGCGCGGACACCCGGCGCCGTACGGGCACGCCCACCCTCGACAAGTTCGGCCGCGACCTGACCGAACTGGCCTCCCAGGGCCGGATCGACCCGGTGATCGGGCGCGACGACGAGATCGAGCAGACCATCGAGGTGCTGTCCCGGCGTGGCAAGAACAACCCCGTGCTGATCGGCGACGCCGGAGTCGGCAAGACCGCGATCGTCGAGGGCCTCGCCCAGCGGATCGCCGACGGCGACGTGCCCGACATCCTCTCCGGGCGCCGGGTGCTCGCCCTCGACCTGCCCGGCGTGGTCGCGGGCACCCGTTTCCGGGGCGACTTCGAGGAGCGGCTCAACACCATCGTGGGCGAGATCCGGGCCCACTCCGACCAGCTGATCGTCTTCATCGACGAGCTGCACACCGTGGTCGGTGCCGGGGGCGGCGGCGAGGGCGGAGCGATGGACGCCGCCAACATCCTCAAGCCGGCCCTCGCCCGGGGCGAGCTGCACATCGTGGGCGCGACCACGCTGGAGGAGTTCCGCAAGATCGAGAAGGACGCGGCGCTGGCCCGCCGCTTCCAGCCGATCCTGGTGCCCGAGCCGACGGTCCCGGACACCATCGAGATCCTGCGCGGCCTGCGTGACCGTTACGAGGCACACCACCAGGTGCGTTTCACCGACGAGGCGCTGGTGGCCGCCGTCGAACTCTCCGACCGCTACCTCACCGACCGCAGGCTGCCGGACAAGGCGATCGACCTGATCGACCAGGCCGGCGCCCGGGTCCGCCTCGGCTCGCGCACCAAGGGCAGCGACGTACGGACGATGGAGCGCGAGATCGAGCAGCTGGTCCGGGACAAGGACCAGGCGGTCGCCGACGAGCAGTACGAACGGGCCACCCAGCTGCGCGACCGCATCGGCGAGTTGAAGACCCGCATCACCGAACTCTCCGGCGAGGACCGGGCGGACGAGGGACTGGACCTGGAGGTGACGGCGGAGGCGATCGCCGAGGTGGTGTCCCGCCGGACGGGCATCCCGGTCAGCAGCCTCACCCAGGAGGAGAAGGAGCGGCTGCTCGGCCTGGAATCACATCTGCACCAGCGGGTGATCGGCCAGGACGAGGCGGTCGCGGCCGTGGCCGAGGCGGTGCTGCGCTCACGTGCCGGGCTCGCCAGCCCGAACCGTCCGATCGGCAGCTTCCTCTTCCTCGGCCCGACCGGTGTCGGCAAGACCGAACTGGCCCGCGCGCTCGCCGAGGTCCTGTTCGGCAGCGAGGACCGGATGGTCCGCCTGGACATGAGCGAGTACCAGGAACGCCACACGGTCTCCCGCCTGGTCGGCGCCCCGCCCGGCTACGTCGGCCACGAGGAGGCCGGGCAGCTCACCGAGGTGGTCCGCCGCCACCCCTACTCGCTGCTGCTGCTCGACGAGGTGGAGAAGGCCCACCCGGACGTCTTCAACATCCTGCTCCAGGTCCTGGACGACGGCCGTCTGACCGACTCCCAGGGCCGCACGGTGGACTTCACCAACACGGTCGTCGTGATGACGAGCAACCTGGGCTCGGACATGATCAACAGGCCTGGCGCGGGCATCGGTTTCGGCTCCGGGGACGCGGCGGCGACCGAGGAGGCCCGCCGCGAACAGGTGCTGCGCCCGCTCCGGGAGCACTTCCGCCCGGAGTTCCTCAACCGCATCGACGAGATCGTGGTCTTCCGCCAGCTCACCGGCGAGCAGCTGCGCCAGATCACCGAACTCCTGCTGGAGAACACCCGCCGCATGCTGCACGCACAGGGCATCACCGCGCACTTCACGGACAAGGCGGTCAACTGGCTGGCAGAACACGGCTACCAGCCGGAGTACGGCGCCCGACCACTGCGCCGCACGATCCAACGGGAGGTCGACAACCAGCTGTCCCGCCTGCTCCTGGACGGCACGATCACGGAGGGCAGCGAAGTGACCGTGGACACCGCGGACGGCCGCTTGGAATTCCGCCCGCAGAAGGCGACCCTCTAGGGGAGCGGACCGGCGTCTACGGCGCAGGATCCACCACGGCGGCCGACCCTCCACCCCGCCGCACGGTCTCAGCCGCCGCCAGCCACTTCCCACCCGGCAACCGCTGCACCCCGGTGGCCGCCCCGATCTCCGGGTTCAACGAGAACGAGTGCCCGATGGCCTCCAACTTCCCCCGCAGGACGGGATCGTTGTACAGCGCCGGTTCCAACTCGGTCTTCGCGGCGTTGCGCTGCGAAGCCCGTGGCGCCGCGATCGCGTCCACCAGCGGCAGATGCCGGTCGAGGAACTCGGTCAGCACCTGGAGCACGGTGGTGATGATGGTCGCCCCACCGGGCGATCCCACCGCGACCACCGGCCGGTTCGCCTTGTCGAGCACGATCGTCGGCGAGATGGAGGACCGCGGCCGCTTGCCCGGGCCGGGCAGGTTCGGGTCGTGCACCGCGGGGTTCGCCGGAACGAACGAGAAGTCGGTCAGCTCGTTGTTCAGCAGGAACCCCCGCCCGGGAACGGTGATCGCGCTGCCGCCGGTCTGCTCGATGGTCAGCGTGTAGGAGACGACGTTCCCCCACTTGTCGGCGACGGTGAGGTGCGTCGTGTTCTCCCCTTCGTACGTGGTCGGCGCCGCCGTCCCCGTCGAGCCCGGGTCGTTGGGGTCGCCCGGTGCGACCGGGCTGGTCAGCACGGCGTCGTCACTGATCAGCTTGGCCCGCTCGTCGGCGTACCGCTGGGACAGCAGCCCGGCCGTCGGCACGTTCTCGAAGGCGGGGTCGCCGACCCAGCGCCCCCGGTCGGCGAAGGAGATCCGGCTCGACTCGATGAAGTGGTGCAGGTACTGCACCTCGCCGGCCTTCGACAGGTCGGTGTTCTCAAGAATGTTGAGGGCCTCACCGACCGTGGTCCCGCCGGAGGAGGACGGTGCGATGGAGTACACCTTCAGCCCGCGGTACGACGTCTCGGTCGGCGCCTGCGACTTCGCCCGGTAGGCGGCCAGGTCCTTCGTGGACAGCTTGCCCGCACGTGCCTTCCACCCGGAAGCCGGGTCCACCGGCGGGTTGTCGACGGTCGAGACGATGTCCCTGCCGAGGTCGCCCCGGTAGACCGCACCGATCCCCTTCTTCCCCAGCTCCTGGTACGTACGGGCCAGTTC
>NZ_JBEYFC010000512.1:0-6288 GCF_040634175.1 Streptomyces sp. NPDC007162 | reverse complement strand
GACCCCACGTGAGGGCCCCGGTGCGGCGCCGGGAGCGGGCCACGTCGCGCATCGCGTCGGTGAAGCCGGCAGCCGGCCCGGGACAGGGTCGCCGCGATCCGGCCGGCCGGGAAGTGCGGTTCGATCGGGAGGTAGACACCGCCGGCCTTGAACACCGCGAGCATCGCCGCCGGCCAGTCGAGGGTGCGTTCGGTGACGACGGCGACCACGCCCTCCCGGCCCAGGCCCCTCGCCAGCAGCGCCCGCGCCAGCCGGTTCGCCCGCCGGTTGAGTTCGTCGTACGTCCACTCTTCCTGGCCGTGCACGGCCGCCACCGCCTGCGGGTGCGCCCGCACCCGCTGCTCGAACAGTTCGTGGGCGCGGGCGTCCGGCAGCGTCCGGTGCGGCCCTGCCATGGTGTCGAGCTGTTCGAGCCGTTCCTCGGCGGACAGCAGACTCTGCCGGGTGTGGTCGGCGTCCGGGTCGGCGGTCATCAGGCGCAGTGCCGTCAGGTGGTAGCCGCCGAGCCGGGCCGCCGCCGCGGTGTCCAGTACGTCCGTGCGGTGCCGCAGGCGCAGGGTGAGCCGTCCGTCCCGGTCGGTCCAGCGCACGTGCAGGGCACCGGCGTCCGCGTGGTCCGCGTCGGCTTCGAGGGGGCCGGACACGATCTCGTACGGCGGCTCGGTCAGCCCGAGTTCCCGGCGCAGCTTCTCCACCGGGAAGTCCTGGTGGGTCAGCACCTCGGTCTCGGCCGACCGGGCGGCCGTCAGCAGGGTGTGCCAGGAGCCGGCGGGTACGGACGTCCGGCAGGGCAGCGGTTCGGCGGATCGGCCGGTGCTGTGACCGGTGACCACCTCCGGCTCGCCGGACAGCACGGCCAGCACCTTGAGGTGCGCGGCCAGCAGCAGGGTGCCGACCGGCAGGTCGCGGTGCGCGGCCAGGGCCCGCAGTGCCGCGGTCAGGTCGTCCGGCACCGGTATCTCGTGCTCGTCCGTTCCCGGGACCGGTGTCCCGTGCCAGGCCGTGCCCGGCGCCGGCTCCGCCGCCCACCGGGGCACGGTGGTGACACCGCCGGCGGTCAGTGTCCGGCTCCAGTACTCCCGGTCCGCTTCCACGCGCGTTCGCATCGAATGGCCTTCCTCAACTCACGGTCGCCGTGGCGGCGTCGGTGGTCGGCTTCGCCCGGCCCGGGCCGGCGGGCCGGCTGTCGGTCTCGGGCATGTCGACCGCGGGATTGCCGCCCCACCGGGCGTTCGGGGGGACTTCCTCGCCCTTCATCAGGAAGGCGTCCGGTGCCAGTACGGAGCCGTCGCCCATGGTCACGCCGTAGTGCACGTGGGCGGCGACGCCCAGCGTGCAGCGGGCGCCCAGTGTGGTGCCGTCGGACTTGAAGGTGCCGTCCTCCTGGGAGTGGCACTGGATCTTGCTGCCGGCGTTGAGGGTGCACTCGTCGCCGATGGTGGTGAGGGTCCGCTCGGTCAGGTAGCAGCCGTCGTCGAAGACCCTGCGGCCGATGCGCACGCCCAGCAGCCGCCACACCAGGCTCTTGAAGGGGGTGCCGTTGAAGATGTTGAGGAAGTGGTCGGGTACCTTCCACAGCCGTTCGTGCCACCAGAAGTACGGCTCGTAGATGGAGCACAGCCGGGGGCTCAGCGCCCGGAAGGAGGCGAGGCAGCGCTCCACGAGGACGAAGTAGGCGGTGGAGAAGAGGAGCGTGAACGCCAGGTATCCGGCGATCACCACATGTCCGACCACGCCGTACAGATCCACGGAGGCGAGGCCGAACAGGGTGAGCCAGAAGGTGTGCAGCCAGCGCACGAACAGCATGAGGGCCATGGAGCGCAGGTTGTAGCGGTTCTTCGCGGTGAGCCGGTGTCGCAGGGTGTCGCCGGTCCTGAAGTGGTCGAAGCGGGTGTCGCGGTCCACCGAGCGGGGGATCTCGAAGCACGGTGAGCCGAGCAGTCCCACGCCTTCCCGGACCTCGCCGTCGAGGGGGATCATCACCTTGGTCGCGAGCAGGCAGTTGTCGCCCGTCCGGCCGCCCGCCGGGTAGGCGATGTTGTTGCCCAGGAAGTTGCGCGGTCCGATCGTCACCCTCGACAGCCGGAACGACGTGCTGGAGTAGTCGGCGTTGAGGATGGACAGGCCGTCGGCCACCATCGTGCCGCTGCCGACGGTGACCAGCAGGGGTGTCTCGTGCTGGACCTCGGTACCGAAGTTCGACCCGGTCTGCTCGACCCGTGACAGGTCGTAGCCGAGACCGCGGAGGTAGAACACGATGTAGGAGCTGTCGCCGAAGAGCCAGGCGAAGAACCTGACGTTCGTCATCCGGGCCGTGGCCCGGTGCAGCGCGTAGTGCGGTCCGTAGAGCGGATACGTCCGGTCGGGCCTGACGACCAGGCCGAGCAGGCGCGGGAGCGTGTACAGGGCCAGCAGCCCGAGGACGACGAACCCGGAGAACAGCACGAGGGAGAGCAGCAGGGCGTCGGAGAGCAGCTCCGGCCAGGACAGTGCGGTCGTGGTCGGGTCGAGTCGCTTGCCGATCGCCGGTATCTGGGTGAACAGCATGTAGACGCCGCCGACGGCCAGCGGGATGTACAGGAGGAACATCTGCACCAGGGTGCTCAGGCCGAACCAGAAGCGGCGTGCGGTGCCGCAGCGGGCCGGTGCGGCCCTGACGTAGTCGGTCGCCGTGGGCTCCGCGGGAGAGCCGTGCCAGTGCTCGCCGTCCGGGACGGCCTGGCCGCGGTGCAGGGCGGACGAGTGGCCGAGCTGGGCTCCGTCGCCCATGGCCGTGTCGATGTCGAGGACGGTCTTCTCACCGACGAAGACGTCCGCGCCGAGGGTGATCCGGCCGGTCTGGATGTGTCCCGCGCGCGCCCGGTAGCCGAGCAGGAAGGAGTCCTTGCGGATGACGGTGCCCGCGCCGATCGTCAGCAGGTCGGTGCAGACCGGGACGGAGTGGGTGAGGATCGTGACGCCCTTGCCGATCCGGGCGCCGAGGGCCCGCAGGTACAGCACGTACAGCGGGGTCCCGGTGAGGAAGAGCACGGGGTTCGCGTGGATGAGTACCTTGACGAGCCAGAAGCGCAGGTACGCCAGGCCCCAGACGGGGAACTCGGCGGGTCGCCAGCGGCCGACAAGCAGCCATTTCGCGGCGATCGGGAACGCGCACAGCGCCATGAACGCGACGCTTCCGAAGAGCAGGGACCGCAGATACACGTCGGCGAGGCCCTTGCCGGCGGCTATCCACTCGTAGCCGGCGGCGGTGACGTATCCGGAGACGAGTGAGTAGCCGAGGAAGGCCAGCAGCTGGAGGGTTCCGCACAGCAGGTGGTCCCGGCGCTTCCGGCGCGGGCCGGGGTCCGGGGCCGGCTCGGGGCCGGGCGAGGCGTGCGGTGCGTCGGTGGGCGCGGGTGCGCCGAGCGCGGCTGCCAGGCTGCGGATGGTGGGGTGCCGGTAGATGTCCTTCATGGTCGGCGACGGCAGGTCCGGCTGCTTGCGTACGCGCGCGCAGAACTGCGCCATGACCAGGGAGTTGGCGCCCAGGTCGGTGAAGAAGTGACCGTCGACGGGGACATGCCCGGTGCCGAGGAGGCCGGCCAGAGCCTGCGCGAGCCGCTGCTCGGTCGGTGCTCCGCTGGGGCGCGTGCCGGTCAGGGCGACGGCAGGATCGTCCGGCTCCGACACGACCTCGGAGGACTGCTCCACCATGCGATCTCCTGAAGAACGTCAATGTTCCTGATCACGAACCGGCGGATTCAGTTTGTCCGGATAGCGGCTTTGGCTGCCACTTGTCCCATCGAGGGGAGAAGGCACCGCGAAGGAGCCGTCGGGCCTGTATTTCCCTGCTTTCCCGCCCGGACGGGGAGCGCGCGAATCACCCGAACGGCGGCCCCCCGGCCGGTGCCCACCACGCGTCGACGCCGGGGTGGTCCGGCACCGACGCGTCGCCTCACACGGCGGCGGTGTCGGTGGCGGCCGTCTCGGCCGCCGCGATGGCGACGAACCGGCGGATGGCCTCCACAGGCATGTCGAGGCCCTCGGAGGCGGCGCGCTCGTCACCGAACACCTGCACCGCCTCGGCGACGGCGACCGCGAGTTCGGCCTCCGCCTTGCGGACCTTCACCTCGGCCTTGTCCACGGTGTCCACCACCGTCAGCCGGCGGCGCTGCTTCTCCTGGAGTCGCTGCTTGCGGGAAAGCGTCTTGTCAGAGTTCTGCACAGTCACGACCAAGATCATATGCAGCGGCACGTGCACCGTGAAATCGCCAAGTCCCCCTCCCCCGCGCACCGTTCGGAACACGGGGAATCCGGCGTCAGGCCGTCAGCGTCGCCCACACCGCGTGGCCGCTGGTGAGCCGGGACCGGTCGACCCCCCAGGAGTCGGCGAGCTGTTCGACGAGCAGCAGCCCCCGGCCGCCCTCGTCGTCCGGACCGGGCTCACGACGGGGCAGGCTCCGGCGCGAGTAGTCGTGGTCGTGGACTTCGAGGCGCAGGCACCCGTCGGCCACCAGGCCCATGCCGCACAGGATCCGCACACTCAGCGTGTGGATGACGGCATTGGTGGCCAGTTCGGACACGAGCAGCACCGCGTCCTCGCAGAGCTCCCGGGACAGCCCCCACTCGCTCAGGCGGGTTCTCATGGAGCGGCGCGCGACTCTGACGCTGGAGCGGTGCGAGGGCAACTCGATCCAGTGCGCCTGATCGGGGGCGACAACGTCCAACAGGTCACGGGGGGAGGTCGCGTGGGGGGACACGATGGCTGCCTTCCGTAAGGCGGGGGGGCGCGGCGGGGAGCGGGCAGTGCTGAGCAACGTCCGTACGGGACAGGGACGTTGCCCGTGAACGGACGCGGTTAACTCAAGTAACTATGCGCGCATCCGAGTTCAGGCTGCAACCGACTCCCTGATAATTTCAGAATGCCGGTATCGGTCTGGTCGCTTCACCAAGTGCCTGTCACACTCGGTGCGATGACAGTTCCTCAGGAGGTAAGGGCGTGAGCGAAGGCCGTTCGAACGCGGGCAGCGCCAGTGCGCCCACCGTGCTGCGCATGATCCTGGGCCGGAGGCTCCAGGAGCGGCGCCAGGGCGCCGGCGTGACACTGGAGGAAGCCGCGCGGGCGCTTCGGGTCACCCCGCTGACCATCCGCCGCCTGGAGAAGGCGGAGGTCGCCCTCAAGCCCCTGTACGTCGAGAAGCTGCTGCAGACCTACGGGGCCGACCGGCAGGAGCTGGACGAGTTCGTCGCCTTCGCCGAGCGGGCCAACGAGCCCGGCTGGTGGCACACCTACCGTGACGTACTGCCCACCTGGTTCAGCGCCTACGTGAGTCTGGAGACCGGGGCATCGACCCTGCGCACCTACGAGCCGCACTACGTCACGGGGCTGCTGCAGACCCACACCTATGCACGCCACGTGCTCAGCGGCGGCTTTCCCAACGACAGCGACGAGGACCTGGCACGGCGGGTGAACCTGCGGCTGCGCAGACAGGCCCTGCTGGAGCGGCCCGACGCGCCCACGCTGTGGGTGGTGATGGAGGAGGCCGTCCTGCACCGGGTGGTCGGCAGCCCCGACGTGATGCGGGAGCAGATCGAACGGCTCCTCGAGGTGTCCGAACTGAAGCACGTCAGCGTCGACGTCGTCCCGTTCACCGCCGGCGCCCACGTGGGCGCGTGCGCCCCGTTCACCTACTTCCGCTTCGCGGAGCCGGAGCTGCCGGACGTCGTCTACAGCGAGATCCTCTCCGGCGCGATGTACCTGGACCAGCGCTCCGACGTCGTGGCGCACCTGGAGGCGCACAACCGCATGTCCCTGCTCACTTCCGACGCGCAGAGCAGGGCGCTCCTGAACCGCAGGCTGCTCACCGACTGGCTCGCCTCCGGCAAGCCGGTCTCCCTGGTCTGCCACGGCCCCGCGGCCCTGCTGGCCACCATCGGCCCCGACGGCACGTCTCCGTACACCGGCTACCGTCTGACCGGCCTGTCCAACGCCGAGGAGAAGCAGAACGGTCTCGCGGACCGCGCGAAGTGGCTGCTCCAGGACCGCCTCGTGGGCGAACTCAAGGCCGACTACCGCGAGGCCGACCCGTTCACCCCGCACATCCAGGTCGACCGCACCCTCTACACCGGCCAGAACCCTTACTCGGCCACCCCCCTCGCCCAGGAACTCGTCAAAGCACTCAGCTGACGAGGCCTGACGCGAGCGCGGTCCGGATCCGGCAGCCGGGAACACACTCGGGTTCCACCGGTCAGCGACTCGGCCACAGCGAGGCTCTGGCCTCTCACCGTCAGTAGTCGCACCAGTTCGGC
>NZ_JBEYFC010000511.1:0-6305 GCF_040634175.1 Streptomyces sp. NPDC007162 | reverse complement strand
CAACCCCCCCCTTTCCACCCTCTCCCCCCCCCCGCCTCTCTCCCTATCTCCCCGGGCTCCCCCCGCCGCCGCCCCCGACGGGGGTGGCGCGTCCGTTCGCCGGACGCGCCGCCCCTGTCGTACGACCTCCGCGGTCAGCTCTTCGTCGCCTGCGCGGTCGGCGCGCCGCCGGGGGCCGAGCCGCCGGCCCCGGGACCGCCCCGGCCGCCGCAGCCACCGCCCGTGCCGCCGGGGCCGCCGCCCCGACCGCCGCCGCCCGGCGCACCGCTCGGCATGCCGGTGGGGGTGCCGGTCGGCTTGGCGGTGCCGGTCGGGGCGCCGGACGGAGCCCCGGAGGCCTGACCGGTCGGCATGCCCGAGGGGCGCTGACAGGACTGCGACCGGCCGGAGTCGCCGTTGCCGGTGGAGGACGACGAGTCGCCCGAGCCGCAGGCGGTCAGCAGCAGCGGTGACACGGCGAGCAGGGCGACCGCGGGGACGAGACGTACACGCTTCATGAGAGCCAGCTCCATGACGGATGAGGGAGTCCTGAGACGTGGCACTCAACCAACGGCGCTTAGGGCGTACGTGGGGCCGCCCTGTCCCCCGTCTGTGATTCGGGCAAAGGAGACCTCAAGGCACCGCTCCGACCTGCGCCTTCCCGGGCGGAGCCGGCCTGCCCGCTGGTACATGGCCGTGACAGAGGCGGGCGGTCAGCCGAGCCGGACGCGGGCCAACTGCCGTGACTGGGCGACCAGCCGGTCCGCGCTGTCCCAGACCTCGGCGTCCTCCTCCAGGAAGCCGCCGGCCAGGTTCCGGGTGGTGATGGAGACCCGCAGGGGGCCCGGGGCGGGGCGGTGCCGGACGTGCACGGTGAGTTCGACGGTCGGGACCCAGCCCTTGAGGCCGATCTCGAACGCGGTGGGCGGCAGCGCGTCCACGGCCAGCAGGAGCGAGAGCGGGTCGGCGTCCCGGCCGTCGGCGAGACCGAACCAGGAGCGCATCTCGCCCTTGCCGGAGGGGGCGCCGAGGGCCCAGCCCAGGGTCGCCGGGTCCAGCTTGAGCATCAGCCGCTCGGTGATGGCGGAGCTGCCGTCGACCGGGGCGGGGCCGTCCTGGGGACCGAAGCACTGGTCCATGGGCGGGATGGCGGGCGGGACGGCCGTCGTGCGGACGTCGTCGGGGAGGGCGGACAGATCGCCGTAGGAGGCCAGGACGCGGATGCGTTCGACCTCGTTGCCCTCGTCGTCGTACTGGAAGAGGGAGGCCTGGCCGGTGGAGAGGGTGCGGCCGGTACGGACGGTGTCCGTGCGGATCACGGCCGGGCCCGGCCGGGACGCGGTCAGGTAGTGCGCGGAGACGGTGAACGGGTCCGGGTGCGGCAGCGTGTCCGCCAGGGCCCGGCCGAGCACCGCCAGCAGATAGCCGCCGTTGACGGCGCTGATGATGGTCCAGCCGGCCGAGAGGTCGATGTCGTAGACCCCGGGGGCGCGCCGGGTGACCGCGGTGTCGCGGTCGAACTCGCTGTCGCCGATGACGGCCCGCGTCGCTGCTGCTTCTGACATGCCTGAACCGTACAAGAGAAAATTACTAAGCGGTCGCTTTTGTGATGCACACGGCAGTGACTCCCCGGTAAGGGATCCCTCTCCCGAGTGAGGTTCCGGCAATTTCTAGGTAAGTGTCCGGAGACGTCCGTAACCCGGACCCGGGAATTCCCCTCTATGGGGACATGAGCCTCACCGGGACTCCGTTCCTCTACACGACCATCGTCCTGACCGTGGTCGCCCTCATACTGCCGCTCGCCCTGTGGTCGAGGGTGCGGGGGCCCAGGTTCGTGCGTGCCGCGGCCCGGGTCCTGATGCTGCTGTTCGCCCAGGCCACGGCGGTGACGCTGATCTTCGTACTGGTCAACAACCAGAACAACCTGTACGACAACTGGGCGGATCTCCTCGGTACCGGCAACCACGTCCAGCAGGCCGCCAACCTCGGCCAGGACGGGACCGGCGGAATAGCGCTGAAGACGCTGCCCAAGGTGAAGCAGACCTTCGCCGCGGCCAGCGGACCGGGTATGCGCGGGGTCGAGGTCACCCAGCTCAAGGGCCGGGTCTCCGGGGTGAACGCCGAGGTCTACGTGTGGCTGCCGCCCCAGTACGGCGAACCGAAGTACAAGAACCACAAGTTCCCGGTGGTGGAGCTGCTGCCGGGCTACCCCGGCTCGGCCAAGGCGTGGTTCGGCTCGATGAAGGTGATCCAGCAGCTGGAGCCGCTGATGAGGAGCGGCAGGGTCGCGCCCTTCATCCTGGTCGCCCCGCGCACCAACCTGCTGGCCGGGGTGGACACCGGGTGCGCCAACATCCCGGGCACGGTCAACGCCGACACCTGGCTCAGCATCGACGTCCCGAAGATGGTCACCGACAACTTCCGGGCCGCCCCCGCCCCGGCGAACTGGGCCACCGCGGGCTACTCGGCCGGCGCGCACTGCGCGGTCAAGCTGGCGGTCGCGCACCCCGACCGCTACCGGGCCGCGGTCAGCCTGTCCGGGTACAACGACCCCATCGGCGAGCGCAATTCACTCGCCGCGCAGAACATCACCCTGCGCGAGCAGAACAATCCCTACCTGCTGCTGCGGAAGGCGGCCGGCCCGCCCCCGATCGCGCTGTACCTGTCCGGCGAGTCCGGTGACGGCTACCAGGCCGGGGTGGCGCTCGAACAGATCGCGAAGGCGCCGACCACCGTGCACGTGGTGTTCCTGCCGCGCAGCGACGGCGGCCACAACATGGCGCTGTGGCGGCCCCAGGTGACGACCGTGTTCGAGTGGCTCACGGTCAACATGGGCCAAAGTCACGTCAAGGGCCGCTCCACTACTCCTCTCGAACCGTCGAGCGCCGGTTCCACGCACGCGGCGCTCGCCAGTGGTACCGCATCGCGAGCAGGCGCAGTACGAAAGCGGTGACGACCGCGAGCCCGGTGGTGAACGGGTTCAGCGCGTCGTAGTGGATGCACAGCACCACCGTCGTCGCCCCGACGATCGCCGGGACCGCGTACAGGTCGCGGTCCCAGCGCAGCAGCGAGGGAACCTCGTTGGCGAGCACGTCCCTGAGCACGCCACCGCCGACCGCGGTGGCGAGCCCCAGGGCGGCCGAGGCGGTGAGGTTGAGGCCGTAGGAGTACGCCTTCGTCGTGCCGCTGACGGCGAACAGGCCGAGGCCGGCCGCGTCGAACACCAGGACCGCCGACTGCGTCCGCTCGACGTGCGGGTGCAGGAAGAAGACCACCAGGGCGGCGATGAGCGGGGTCAGGAAGTACCCCAGGTCCGTGAAGGCGGCCGGGGGCACCGCGCCGATGATCACGTCCCGGAAGATCCCTCCGCCCAGCGCGGTGACCTCGGCGAGCACGGCGATGCCGAAGACGTCGAAGTTCTTGCGGACAGCCAGCAGCGCGCCGGAGATCGCGAACACGAAGATGCCGATGACGTCGAGCGTGTGCTGGACGGAGGGAGAGAAGAGTTGCTGGAGCTGCACCCTGACATTGTGGACCGCCAGGGTGCATGCACCTTACAAAGCCAGGCCTACAGGGTCGGTTTGCCGGGGGTGAAGAGCCAGGTCCGGAACAGGTCGTCGAGCTGCTGCCCGGAGACCTTCTCCGCGAGGCGGATGAAGTCGGCGGTGTCGGCGTTGCCGTAGCGGTGCAGCTTCGTCCAGGCCGGGAGCAGCTTGAAGAACGCCGTGTCCCCGATCCGTTCGCGCAGCATCTGGAGGGTCATGGCGCCGCGCTGGTAGACGGCGGAGGCGAACATGGTGTCGCGCTGCGGGTCGGCGACGGTGATCCCCCAGAAGGGGTTGTCGGCGGCCCGCGCGTCGTACGCGGCGAGGAACGAGTCGTGGGCCGACCTGGTGCCCTGGTGCTCGGCCCACAGCCACTGGGCGTAGGTGGCGAAGCCCTCGTTGAGCCAGGTGTCCTTCCACTGCGCCACGCTCACCGAGTCGCCGAACCACTGGTGGGCCAGTTCGTGCACGATCGTCGTCTCGTTGCGCACCGCCGAGTAGGCCGGCTTGCTCTGCACCTCCAGCGAGAACCCGGCCTGAGGCATGTCGTCGACGATCGCACCGGTCTCCTCGAAGGGGTACGGCCCGAAGAGCGAGGCCCAGTAGTCGGTGGCGGCGGCCGTCACGGCGTACACGTCGACGCTGTTGCTGTTGGCGAGGGTGGGGTCGATGGCCACGTAGATCGGTATGCCGGAGGGGGTCTTCCCGGTGCGGACGTCGAACCTGCCGATGGTGGCGGTGGCGAGGTAGGTCGCCATGGGCTTCGACTCGCGCCAGTGGGTGTACGTCGAGGCGCCCTTGTCGTAGGTCGAGACGAGCCGGCCGTTGGAGACCGCGGTCAGGCCCTTGGGCGCCTTGACCCTGATGTCGTAGGTGGCCTTGTCGGAGGGGTGGTCGCTGGACGGGAACCAGGTGGAGGCGGCGTTGGGCTCGCAGGCGACGAAGACGCCGTCGGGGGTCTTCATCCAGCCGTAGTCGGAGCCGAAGACGATGGGGCTGTTGAGGGGCTGGGGTATGCCGCCGTAGGTGACGGAGACGGTGAACTCCCGGCCCTTGCGGAGGAAGTCCCTCGGGGTCACGGTGATCTCGTCGCCGCTGCGCGTGAACTCGGCGCGTCTGCCGTTCACCTCGATCCGGGTGACGTCCAGCTGCTGGAGGTCGAGGTCGAAGGAGGAGAGGTTCTGGGTGGCGCGCGCGGTGAGGGTGGTACGGCCGTCCAGGCGGCCGGTGTCGGGGGCGTAGGCGATGTCGAGGTCGTAGTGGCGGGCGTCGAAACCGCCGTTGCCGAGCTGCGGGAAGTAGGGGTCGCCGATGCCGTCGGCGCCCGGGGTGGGGGCGGGAGCGGCGGCGATGACGAAGGTGGCGGCTGCCGCGGTCGCGACAGCCGCCAGACGTGCCGAGCGGGAGAGTGCCATGGGGCGTCCCTTCGGTGCGTGGTCCGATCAGACGGATACGCCCGAACCCTGCACTCCACCACAAGGACATGCACATGACTTTGCCAACTTGTCACAAAGCGGCACTTCCTCCGAATTGGGACGCGAAAATCGAGCGGCCGGAATTATCTGAGCTTCGCTTGAGGTTATCGACAAAGCCATGGCAATGAGATGGCCAACCCTCTTTCCTGTTCTGAACCCGGGCATTAGGTTCCCGCTTACGGGGGAGTCACCACACGGGGTGGTCGACGGGTCTCCCCCTTTTTTCTCGACGAGGGACCGAAATCTTGACTCACCACGCGAGAACCACGACTGTCGGCGCGGCCATGCTCGCCCTGCTCGCCGTCGGTACGACTTCGGCCTACGCGGCCGCCCCCGCAACGGTGCATCCGAACAATTGCGGCACGGAATCGTCGTACGAATTCAGCTCCCCCAAGTCCGCACGGATCGGAATGGTGCCGCCGTCCAGCGCGCCGGGCGGGCACACGCTCAGCATCACGCTCACCGCCGGGACTTCGGTCACCGGCACCATCACGGGCTCTCTGCAGACCGAGGAGAGCGCCATCGTCGCCAGCGCCAAGCAGACCGTGGGCGTCTCGTTCGCGCTCACCATGACGGCCTCGGTCTCCTACGGTGACACCTGGAAGGTGCCGGCCTCCTGGCGGAAGGGGTACCTCCACGCCGGCGCCGACCGTGACACGATGAATTGGAATTACGGGCACTACGGCGCGGGTTGCAAATGGGTGATCGTGCGTAAGGGCGTCGCGAAACTCCCGTACCACATCCCGGCATTCTGGAGCACCAAGGGATGATTTCCGTCGCCGGCGCCCGTCTTTCGCGACGCGCAGCAATTCTGGCCGTAATCTCCGCCGCTTTGACGGCCGTGGCCGGCTGCGGTCACGGCGGTTCCTCGGCCCGGCAGTCACCGTCGCCGGCGCCGACGGCGGTCCGTGCCTCGGCGGTCGCTGAGACGCGGTTGCCGGTGCTCGATTCCCTCAAGGTCCCGGCTCCGTCCGGGAAGCTGTTGGTGGCGCGGAGCGGGCGGGGTGCCGAGCGGGTCGCGGTGCCCCTGGCGAAGACGGGCTCCCAGATCACGGTGCGCCTGGTCTGCCTGGGGCCCGGCGCCGCGAAGGTGACCGACGGATCCGGCGGCTCCGTCCTGGAGGTGGCCGGCTGCAACGCCACAGCGGCGTACACCACCGGTTTCACCGGCGTGCGGGACGACCGGGTGATGCGGCTCGCGGTGCGGCCCACCGTCCAGTGGCGGCTGCTGGTCTGGGGATAGCACGACGATCCCCCGGCGGGCACAGAACGAGTCAGGACCGGCAGAGAACGTCTCTGCCGGTCC
>NZ_JBEYFC010000510.1:0-6316 GCF_040634175.1 Streptomyces sp. NPDC007162 | reverse complement strand
CCCCGCGGTTCACCGGGCCCCCGGGCCCCGGGCCCCCCCCCCCCCCCCCCGCCTAGGGGGTGCGCTGACACCCTTCAAACGGGTTCCCCCCGCACCCGTGTCTGTTCGGCACAGACGGTGACGCCACCAAGGCCCCTGGCTGCCGCAGCCCCGGCAACCCTCCTGGCCCATCGCGGTGTGATCAGCGCCTGCGGTGAACCTCTCCAGGAACCGCTCCCGTGCCCGCACCGCCCACGCCAGGCGCCGGCCCGGCATATCGCCGTGGCCGCTTTCGGTCCCGGCAGTTCCTGTGAGCCGGCCCGGGCGGCATCGCCGACACGACGGAACACCGTCCGAACGTGATCTTGCCGGATTCGGCAACGGCCCGGCGGTAGCCGAGGCACTCTCTCTCGGCACCTTTGGCCTCAGGATGGCCCCAGCCGACTCGGACCAATCTGGTACCGAACCCACGAGCAGCGGATTCAGTCCGTTCAGGCGAAGTTGACGACCCGACAGGACAAAATGAACGTTTTCGCAGGCCAAAGGCCTGCACAGGTGGGGCGGGTGGGACTCGAACCCACGGCCGACGGATTATGAGTCCTTTGAGGATCTTGGCGGCCATTGTCGATCAACGTCGATCCATGACGTTTTCGCAGATCAGCGGGATTGATCGTTGACGGCTGAGTACGGCCCTTGTCGGTCCGTGCCTGTCCTTGTGGCCCCTGTTCGGCCCCTGAGCGCCTTTGCCGGACGCCGTAGGTCCGCGTCAGCCAGCCTCCCTCAGCGTGACGAGCGGACCGGAACCGGCTCGCAGCGGATCAGCTTTCCAACGCCAAAGGCTCCGGTCCGAGTTGCCGGACCGGAGCCGCACTGCCGAGCAAGCAGAGCACCGGGCTCAGACAGCGTAAAGAGACGCTCCATGCAGAGGCATCATCACGGACGCGCACTTCAGCCGTGGTAGAGCACGCGGACGGCGTAGGCGTCGGCCGGGAGGCCGATCAGGTAGTCGTTGAAGTAGCGGCGCCGCTCGGCGTTCGCGACATCCAGCCAGCGGCCGTCCAGGGTGAGGAGGGCGTTCGAGGGCAAGACGTCGTCCACGGCGTGGCGTACCAGGAAGTCGAGGTCGTCGCCCAGGTTGGCGACCGGGTCGTCGCCCACAAGCTCCTCCAGTTCCGGGTTGTCCAGCAGCGCCGCGATGGCCGGCTGCGTGCGGAAGTCCTCCAGCGCCTGGGCACGTGGGTAGTTCTCGGGGTCGGCGAAGTGCCGGGCCCAGAATTCACTTGCGGAGTGCACGGGCGGGTAGGCCTGGGCGAAATCCCGCCACGCTTCGAAGGCTCGGCGTGCTTCGGCGGCCGCCTGCGCACGCGGCGTTTCGAGGTCTAGCAGCGCGCGTGGCCCGCCGTCGCACAGGGTCGGCGGAACGTTGCGCGGCTCCCCGGACAGGGCTTTGGCACCCCTGATGAGGCGCGGGTCGCCCTCATGCCCCGGGACGACCAGGAACTCGATGCCCCGGCCGTCGATCCGCCAGTAGTCCCACCAGGTCTCGACATCCGGATCACCGACCCCGACATCACGGTTGTAGTCGAACGGCGCCATCGCCGCACCGATGGCCTGGACGACGTCCCCCGGGTCGCACGGGGGAAGGCACACCGTCACTCGCTCTTTCGCCATAACCCTGTCCTCGGTCTCTCTTCGCCCTCATGCCATCGGCGGCGGATCACAGGAAATGAGCCAGCCGTCACAGCCCCGCTGCCACGAGCGTGTCGCGTCCCAGATCATGTACAGATCACCGACGACGCCGAGACCGCCCATGAGCTTACCCACCCTGCTTCCCCCGCCCGACCTGGGCTCGGACGGCGCATCGGGCACACTGGGAGCCCTTTCGGTGACTTCGCCGGGAGTGATCCGGATGGTCCCTCCGCCGGTCTTGCGGATCAGCGGCTGCACGCGTTGCGTGTCGAAAGCGCCGTCCGGCCAGATCACGCGGACGTGCTTGTTGCCGACGAACTTGTCCCGGATCGCCTCCGCCTCGGCCTGGCCCTTCGCGACGTAGACGACGTTCTGGGTCTGACCCTTGGCGTTTCCGTCCATCTTGCCCGAGACCGTCTTGGCAGTGTTGTCGGGGTCGAACACCTTGGCGTTGCTCTCGTTGGCGTCCCAGGTATCGACGCTGACGATCTTGCCGTTCTTCCAGGTGACCTTGATGTAGTCGGCCGTGGTGCCGGCAGCGACGTGGTCACCGTTCGGACCGTGCCACAGACCCTTCTTGGGCAGCACGCCCTGGTCGTCCTGCCACAAGTACCGGGATCCACTGCCGCTCTTGGAGCCGTCGTAGTACTTGCCGGCGTTGCGCAGGTCGTCGTTCATGTAGTCGAACGCGACCTTCTCCGAGGCGATGTCCGACGGCCCGGTCAGTGTGTGTGGGACTCCGCGCTCGTCGTAGATGACCTGGCGGCCGTTGACCGTGCGCTGGGTGAGTGCCTGGGTCTTCTTGACTTCCGTGGGCGCCTTCGCCCGGACGATCCGCCCGCCCTGGCAGACCGCCGTGCCCTCCCAGCACTCGATGGGCTGCAGACCGTCCGGGTCGCTCTTGGTGACCGGGTTGTTGTCGGCGTAGGAATATCCGTTGATCTGCAGCGGGTCGGACGGGTCGATGACCGGGTCGGCGGAGAGGAAGCGGCCGGTGGACTGGTCGTACTCGCGGGCGCCGAGGTGGGTCAGGCCGGTGGACGTGTCGTCGATTCCGGTGCGCAGGTAGGAGCGCCGGTTGGGCCAGCTGGACGGTTGGCTGCCGCGCGTCTCACCGAAGGGCTTCGAGAAGCGGCGGGTGACGGGCTGTCCACTGGCCTCGTCCACCGCAGTGGTGGCGGTGCCGAGCTGGTCGGTGAGGAGGATGCTCAGCCGGTGACCGGTCGTGCTGCCGTACTTGGTGGAGCGGACCACCGTGGGCGCCCCGGAGTGGGAGTAACCGCGCGAGGCGGCGACGATGTTGCCCTTGGTGTCCGCGGTCACCTCGGTCTCGCCGAGGTAGAGCACGCTGCCCGCGGCGGTGTGCTCCAGCAGACGGTTGCCCGCGCCGTCGTACACGTACGTGGTGCGGTCCGCCGGGGTCCACTGCTGGGCCGCGCCGGCGTTACAGGTGTAGAGCTGCAGATCGGTGCTGTCCGCGTCGTTGGCATTAGGGACGTCGACACACTTACCGGACGCAGGGTGGTAAAGGCTCTTGTCGGATGTGCGGACGGTGAACTTCTGCGCGCTGCTTCCGTCACAGGTGGCCAGCACGATCTTGGTTCCGTTCGCGGTGCCGGAAGCACTCGCGCACTTGCCGAAGATCCGCAGCGTGTCGCCGGACGTCCGCCACTGCTGGGCGCGGGAGTTGTTGCACCGGTAGAGCTGGACGGGGTTGCCGTCGGCGGCGGATCCGTTGGCGTCGTCCAGGCACTTGCCGGACAGGCCGACGATCGCTCCAGCACCGTCACCGAAGCCCTTGACCTCGGTGACCTTGTCCTCTGCGCTCCAGGCAAGGTTCTGCGTGCCGCCGGGCAGCGTCCTGGTCTCGGCGTTGCCGACCGCTGTGTAGGTGTAGCTCGACGCGGTGCCCGCGGCAGGGGTGACCTTGGTCAGGGTGTGCGGCTGCGTGTGCGTGCCGCCGGTGCCCTGGGTGCCGTAGCCGTAGACGCTCTTGACGTCCGTGGCCGTGTCGGCGGGGTCGTGCTCGGTGAGGCTCGCCCGGTTGCCGATCGCGTCGAAGGTGAAGGACTGCCAGTAGGCGGTGGTGTCGGTGGCGACCGTGCCGGCGGCGGGCGCGGCGGCGTTCAGCGACGCCGCCATGTCGCTGTCGGGTGCGGCGGCGTCCGTGGCGGAGTCCGGCGCCTCTGCGATGGGGCCGGCCGAGGACTGGCCGTCCTGCCGGTAGCCCCAGGCACTGCCACTCGCGGACTTGCAGCCGGTGCCGGCGGTGTCCACGGCCACCGAGGAGGTCCAGGCGTGGACCATCTCACCCAGGTAGTCGTAGGTGAAGCACTGGGTGTCCCAGGTGCTCGTCGACCCGGTCGTCTGCTTGCGGGCGCTGGAGGTGACGTTGCCGACACGGTCGTAGGAGTAGTAGGAGTCCGAGATCCGGTGGGAGTTGTCGGTCTCCCGGTCCCACACGGTGCGCTGGACGCGGCCGGTGTGCTCGTCGATGAAGTTCGTGGTCCACACCCGGTAGGGCTGTGCGCCGCTTACCGTGCGCAGGGGCTCGCCGTAGGGCGAGTAGGTGACGTCGGAGGTGTACCAGGTCAAGCCGGAGGTGGACTGGGCCAGTCCGTCGCTGTCGTAGCGGGTGACGACCTTCTCCTTGGCGAGGCCGCCGACGGCCGGGAGGGTCACGCTGAGAGGCTTGCCGGTGGGCGTGTAGGTGTACTCGTACTTGTAAGTGCCGGCAAGACCGGTGGTGTTGGCGTTCGTGGGGACGGTGATCTCGCGTCCGGTGGGCCGGTACTCGCTGTCGTATCCGGTGACCGAGTCGACGTAGTCGCCGGTGGCGTCGTGCCGGATGGAGGAGGCGGGCTTGCCGGCCGCTCCGGGCAGGTCGTAGGTGAACTCCTTGACCGGCGTGGCGGTGGGCGAGCCCTCCCGCACGTAGGTGACCCGGCCGACGGCGTCGTAGGAGGTGTAGGTCGTCTTCTGGTTCGCGTCGGACGCCTTGGTCTGCCGGTCGAGGTCGTCGTACTCGAAGGACGAGGTGCCGAGGTCGGGGTCGGTGGAGGTGCTGAGCCGGCCGCGCGCGTCGTAGGTGTAGGTCCAGAGGTTGCTTTGGTGGTCCTTGACGGAGGTGCGGTTACCGCGGGCGTCGTAGCCGTACCAGGTGCTGCGCCAGTCGCTGAGGTCCTTGTTGGTGAAGTGCTGGACGCTGGTGGCCCGGCCGAGGGCGTCGGTGGTCGTCTTGGTCGCCGGGGTGGCGCCGCCGGCGGGCTTGGCGAGCGTCCAGTTGTCGCCGTAGCTGGTGGTGTCGGAGTAGACGGCCGTGCCGCTGTGCAGCGCGGTCGTCTTCACCGGGCGCTCCAGGCCGTCGTACGCGGTCCGGGTCATGCTCGGTACCAGGCTGGGGCTCCTGGGCTTGAACTGGGCGGCTTCGGGCTCGCCCTTGGCGAGGTAGTCGCCGGTCTGTTCGCGGACCAGGCCGTGGTCGTCGTAGCGGGTGTCGACGATGACGCGGCCGGGGCCGTGGGCCTCGCTCTGCACCTGGAACTGGCGGCCCAGGCCGTCGTAGAGGGTGATCTGCTTGGTGTAGGTGCCGTCGTCCTTGATGGTCTGCACGGTGACCGCGGTGGGCTTGGTCGCGCTGGAGGTGACTGCGGCCATCTGGTAGCCGATGACCACGTCCGGGGACTGGTCGCCCGAGGAGCGGGACGCCGACCAGCCCTTGGTCAGACGGCCCAGGGCGTCGTACTCGCTGCGGGAGACGTGCCCGTTGGTATCGGTGACCGTCAGGGCGAGGCCGCGGCCCGGGTCGTAGGTGGTGGTGCTGGTGTGGCCCTTGGGGTTGATCGTCTTGATCGCGGTGACCGGTCCACCGATGTCCGCGGGCGTGTACTGGGTCTCCGTGACGCCCTTGAGCGGGTCAGTGATCTTGCGTGGCCGACCGAGCGGGTCGTAGCTGCGGCCTGTCACCACCGAGTAGCCGACGCCGGTGCCGTCGGGGGTGGCGATGCTGGTGGGCAGGCCCTTGGTCGGCGTCGCACCCCAGGCGCCGTTGTCGTAGCTGGTGCGGGTGGCGTTCATCAACTGCGTCGCCGGGTCGGCGGTCGCCCAACCGTCGCAGGAGGTAGCCGTCATACGGACCTGCTTGGGCAGGCCGATGAGGTTGGCGTCCTCGTTGTTGACGTAGTCGGTGCGGGCGCAGGTGTAGTCGCTGAGCTTCTCTCCGCTGCCGTCGGGCTTGACCACGGCGGTCTGCACCTGCCACGGCAGCCCGTGGTCGGTCTCGAACTCGGTCTCGGTGCGCACCGCCTGCCAGCTGGTGTCTACGGTCTGGATGGCGTCGGTGCGCCGGACGCCGACCTGGAAGGCGAGAAGCGGGTCGAGTCCGCCGTCCCGGGTACGGGAGGCCGTCTGATGCGACCAGGGGTAGTTCAGGGTGCGCTTGAGGAGCCGGCCTCCGGTGCCGTCGTAGGTGAGGGTCTCGGCGGCCATGCCGGCGTACTGCGGCGCGTCGTCGGCGGCCAGGGTGACGGTGCCGGTGGAGTCCTTCAGCGCGCCGCCGGTGCCGCGGAAGTAGCGGGTGACACCGTACGACTGAGTCTGCGGGACGCCTACGGTGGTGCCGCCGTTCTTCGCTGACGACGACCAGCAC
>NZ_JBEYFC010000509.1:0-6331 GCF_040634175.1 Streptomyces sp. NPDC007162 | reverse complement strand
GTCAACACCCTCGGCGACTACACCGTCTCCGCCTGGGTGAAGATCAACTCAGCGCTCGGCACCACCGCCGTCTGCCAGGGCACCACCCAGCACCAGTCCTTCTACCTCTCCTACGACAAACCCAGCGCCGCCTGGATGTTCCAGACCACCACTACCAACGACGAGAACTCCGACTTCCCCACCGCCGAAGGCGACCCCAACAGCGGCACGATCGGCACCTGGACCCACCTCGTAGCCACCTTTCGTGCACCAGTCCCGGGAGGCGCCACCACCGGCAACATGGCCCTTTACCAGAACGGCACCCTGATCGGGACCGCCACCAACCTCAGCCCCCAGTACGACTCCTCCATGCCCCTGACCATCGGCGGCTGCGTCAACAGCGCCTCCGCCACCGCCCCTTACCTCGCCTTCCCCGGCTCCGTCGCCGACGTCCACGTCTACCCCCGCACGCTCTCGGCGACCGAAGTCAGCGCACTGCACTGACCCACAGCCGGTCCAGGGCCCGCGCCAGCTCCGCCAGGAGCGGCGTGGGCCCGCCCACGCCTGCGACCAAAATCTCCGGGCGCCGCTCGTCGGACCAACGGGATGTCACGGCGCCGGCCCACGCGATGAGGGAGCAGATCGCGCAGCTGAGCGCACGGCTGGACGGGCTCAGCCGGCCCGCCGACGAGCCCGGAGCACCCAAGGCTGCCGGGCTGTCCGGACCACCGGCGGATCATGCCCTCGTGACCGACGCCCCGCTGCGGACGCAGCGGATGCAAGGCCCTTCCAAGCTCCCGTCTGGTCGAGACGAGGCGACGCTTGCTCACCCAGCCGCAGCCGCCCGGCGGACCCGCGGCCCAGCCCGCTCGCCCCATCCGAAAAGACGACAACCCACGTACCGCCCCAGAAGGGAGTCGACCCGCCGCTCGTCCACTACCTCCGGCGCGCGCACCTCCGGATATAGGGCGTGCAGCGACTCGACCGGGCGCGGGCGCGACTATCTTTGCAGTTTGTTCATGTCTATGACGTTCTTGGTGGGCGGTGGCGCGAGGGTCACCTGCTTGTTGAACCCCGAGAACTCGACCGTTTGGGGCTCTTTGCCGCCCTCGACGGACATCCGAAGATCGTAGGGCTGGCCATCGGTGGCCACGACAAGGGTCCGGGTCGCGGCACTGTCCTTCCCCGTGAGCGTCAGGCCGCGGGTGCCGTGGACGTCGGTATCCGCGCCTCTCTTGAGAGCGCTGTCGGACTGGTCCTTCGTGAACATGGCGGCGGTGTCGCAGAAGGGAAACTCGTCGTCCGCATCCGCGGATCCCACCGGCTTCCTGAGCCACCGTCCCGCCAGCAATCCGACGACAGTGTCAGCCTGCTGAGAGGGCACGCCCGCTCCGGCGACGGACTCCTGCCAGAACTTCTTGTCGCCCTTCGTATAGGTGTAGCCCCCGTACCAGCGGACCTGGCCGGTCCCACCCCCCATACCGAAGGTACCCAGGCAGTTCCCCTTTCCGGCGACCGCTACATCAACGGTCATCTCCTTGCCCTCGACGGTCGCGGAGCCTGTGACCCTCAAGGACCTCAACTTCGCCATCACCAGCCGGGACTTTTCGGCGATCTGCGCCGGACTCAAGCCCTCAAACGGCGTCGCGGGCGAAGCCGATGCGGAGACGGAGGCACCCGCCGCCTTGGCGTCGGCCTTCTCGCCCTCTCCACAGGCGGTGAGCGTCACCACCGCCGTCACACACAGAGCCGCCACCCCTAAAAGGGTACGATCAGCCACTTTTTACTCCCCTCCACAGAAGATCGAGTCGACGCACCAGACTCAGGAACCACACAGAGGGATGCAGCGAACGGCATGTGATCCACCCCACTACCGAGAAGGCGCGCACCAATTCCGGCACGCTGCGCTCTGAGCCGGCGAACGGGCGTACGCAGGCGAACACTCCCTCGACGCCCAGCTTGCGGAGGCCATCCCTACGATCTCGCTCCGCCACGCAGTCACCGAACACAGACGCTCAGGTGTCACGCGCGAATCACCGACCCCGTGGACACCCTCCCGCACAGGATTCCAAACCTGGACATACCTGCCCGCACAAGACTGGACGGACGGCCCTGGACGGCTTCTACGACATGTGCCAGGTGGTACCCAGTGAGGGACCCAGGATCAGGACCGGAGCGTCTTCTGGCCCGTCAAAGCGGTATTGCAGGGTGTTCGGGGGTGTCTCACTCACCCGTCTGAGCCTCTCATCTGTCACGACTGCCCCTATGAGCGGGGATCTGACTGCAACTGTTTGACCAGGTGGAAGACCTCCCGAGCCGCGTAGCGTTTGAGGCAGCGGACGATTCCGCGCCTGGTCTTGCCCTCCTTGATCCGACGCTCGTAATAGACCTGGGTGCGCGCGTCGACCCTCAAGCGGGTGAACACGATGCGGTGGAGCGCGGCGTTGGCCTGCCGGTCGCCACCACGGTTAAGGCGACGGAACTGCCGGCGCCCCGAGGAACGCTCGACAGGGCTGACACCGCACAGCGCGGCGAACGACGCCTCGCTGTCCAGCCGTTCCGGGTTGTCCCCCACCGTGATCAGCAAAGAGACCGCCGTGTCCGGGCCGATCCCCACCACGTCGAGCAGCTGCGGGGCGTGGCATTCCACGAGCCGGGCAAGACGAGCCTCCACGTCCCGGATCTGCTCGGAGAGCTGGCCGATCCGGTGAGCCAGCAGGCCCAACGTGATCCGAGTGGCCTGCAGCACCGACTCCTCGCCGATCTCCTCGCAACTGCTCATGTCCGCGAACTGCGCACAGGTACGGAAGAGTTCGGCATTGCCCAGTCCGGCCAGTTCTTCCCGTAAAGCGGGATCAGCAGTAACAAGGACGGCCTTGAGCTGATTGATGGCCGTAGTGCGGGCCTTGACGGCCGACGCTTTCGTGAGTTTGTACATTCTCGCGATCTGCACCGGCCCGTCGCCCGTTTTGGCCCGGGCGCTGGCCCGCCCGCTCAACACGGCTCGCGCCGCGTTCTGGGCATCGAGAGGGTCCGATTTACCGCGCCGACGACGATCTGCCCGGTCCATCCGGTTCACGTCGAACACGTCCACGCCCCTGGGCCAGCAGATAGCGGGACAGGGACGCCCCGTAGGAACCGGTCCCCTCCACCCCGGCCCGCCCCACGGTCCCCGACTTCCTGGCCCACTTCAGCAGATCACGGTATCCAGCCGCGGTGGCCGGGAACTCGTCAATTGCGAGCACCGCCCCCGTCAAGGAGAGCACCGCAGCCACATGGGCGTCCCGGTGCGTTTCCACTCCCAGCACCACCTCCCCCACAGGGCGACGACGGCGTGCCCGCGGAGCAGGCGTCGTACTGGACAGTGCCGAACCACGCATGCCCGTTCCCTTCCGGCCCGATGACGTATCGCGTTGCCGGTACCGAGCCGCGTCAGACGGTCAGAATCGTGAGGACGCCACAGCAATCGACAGGCCCCTATCGGGACACACCCCGCCAGTCCGGCACCGACAACGCACCATCCCCAACCACCGGCCGACACAGTGTGACTGAGACACTTCGGTCAGAAATATCATGAGTCAGACCATAGGCCCGGGACAGCACCCGCCCATCCTCCCGCCCCCATCTCGCTAACACTCAGGAACCGCAGGACATGCTCAACCCCCTTCACGCAACACCCAGAACCTGATCCCGGCAGAGCACAACAGCACACGAGGGCAAGCGGCACGATCAGGGACCGCCAGCGGCAAGAGCGGCGAACTGGCCGCCGACGTCGTGGGTTACCTCACCGATGACCACGAGCCGGGTGAGGAGGAGGGCACCGGTTCCGACGGCGGGTGGGTCGAGCGGCGCAGACGGACAGCCGAGTACGGGGTCGAGAACGACGACCAGGCACATCACCTTACGCCCACAACGAATACGATCATTTCGCTCTGCGATGCCCCTGTCACCACGAGCGAGGTTCCGTCGGATTGGTCAACTGCGGCCACGGGGCCCCCGAAGCGAGATACCCGCCGGCTCACCGGTGATCGCGTCCCACGCAGCGACCACTCCGGTCGCCAGAGACGCTGCCATCTGTTCCACAGCGGCAGCATCCTTTCGGGTCCGGACAGTGCCCGTATCGGCCAGTTATGCGGGACGGCCAGCGGAGGCGTCAGCCACTCGTCCCGGTTTCCTGCTGCCGGCCTTGACTTCTTGGATCATCCTGCGCCCGCTGAGGCGACACTCGGGCCCCTGGCCTGCACAGCCTTCGTCCACGGCACGAAAACGGTCCACCAACTCCGTCGGCGGACCGTCACGAAACTTCGAGGCTAGATTCTAGTAGCTTCCCCAGTAAGGAATTAGACGCGTGATCCACCCTGCCTGCGCACAATGCCCACCTGCGATGATTCGACAGACAAAACGCTGCCCGCTGGAACCGTCCAACTCACCACAGCGAAGAGTTCTCCACCACAGGCTCTGCCCACGCCGCGTACGTAAAGATCGCTCGCAGTGACGGTGGAATCGTCGAGTCATCAACCTCGTTCTCTCTGCACCGCAGCCCATAATGCAGACGATAAGACAGACCATCAATGACGACGCCGTCGATATCAGTACCTTCGGACTGCGGTTGAAAACCTGGCTCTTCCTCTACCGTCCATCCAGCTCTCCCAGCGAGATACACCCACGTCTGGAAAGCTCGGAGCACATCCTCAGCGCCTGGCTCCATGCTGTCGACACGCGCCAAAATCTCAACAGGATCTCGACGATTTGGATCGTTGATCGGCATTTCACCCCTCAAATAATCTTGAGTCTTACAAGTCTATTTCCGTCATCTTGACGTTACGTCAAAGCGTCAAGATGCCCCATCGGAAACCAATCCGGTGGGGCATCTTCTGTTGAGTAGGGCCTCAATTTTGGACCCACTCAGATCCTCGAGTCCGCAGGAGCGATGATGATTATCACCCTGCGACGTGAATCACCATTGGGCGCATATCATCATCCGCAACGCCGGCCCGGAAACCGGCCGAGCTTAGAATTCCGATAATCGCATCCCGCATGTGCGAGACAATCGCTCCCGAATGCCGAATGACTGGAGCCGACAGCTCGCGATTCCGTACACTCTCAGCCACTGCCCGGGAAAGAGCCGGGTCGGGGCGCCATGTCACGAAGACGCCACCCGCCTCGTCATCGCCAGCGTCAACCTCAACCTCCGCCCCTACCGACCCCGCCGCGTCAGCCATTAGAAAGGCGGGGATTCCCGCCAGTTGGAGTTCCCGGCAAACTTGATCAGCCAGTTGGTTTCGATCGGCGAGAACGTCGTCGGAAGCGTTGACGAAGTCAGACATGCATGAACACCCGGCCTGTGTTTAGGAGTTGATGTTTTCGGGATGTGTGGTGGGTGCCCCTAAGCACCCACCACACACCTCTTAGGCTAGCGCGCACCGATCAGCGGCCACCAGCCGCCGCGATCATCTGTCTCAGCAGCTCGTTGGACGCTGCATTCAATGTCGCGTCAGACCCCCAGGGCACCGACCAACTAACTGGGGTTCCCGGGCTGAGGGCACCATCCAGCATGGGCCCACATACCGGGCAAGGCTGGCGCTCGCTATAGAGTTCCGTGATTTGGTCCGGCTTGAAGCCCTTGGCCGCAAGCTGATCCAGGATGTGGTTTTCCGAGTGGTAACCGTTGCCCTTACTGAAGCCAGTAACGAGGTCACCAGTCTTGGGATCATTCCACCCCGGGACTCGCGCGACTGCAACATTCCGCCCCGGGCTTACGCCGGCTGCACCTCGGGCGTTATAAGCCGCATTGCTCAGCTCATTGCTGTTGTACGGAATCTCGCCGCACGTATTGTGCACGAGCACCGGCGTATTTCCAGCCAGCACATAGTACGTGTGGAAGCGCGGTGTGCCCTACCTGGGATTTTGCAGGTCGGAGCCGAACTGGACGTCCGCTGAAGTCCGTTGGAGTGCGCTGACGTCCGCCCCTGTTGCCGTCAGCGTTGCCGTCAGTGGTTTAGACCTTGCCACGTGGCGGGCGGCAGTCGACAACGGCGGTCGGCGGAGCGATTTTGGGCGGGAGCTGCTTTGGCGCGAGTGATCATGGCCCATTAAGCTTCCGGCGCGTCGGGCAGTCTGTGGACCTGCCCGGTAAAGCACGACGTTTGGGCCATGATCTTCGAGGCTCGCGCCAAAGTGGCTGCCTAAAATCGCGGAGCCGACCGCCCCCAGCCACGACGTGGTTCTGACCTCATGCACTGTGTGCCTGCCTCTTGGGCGGGAGCGGGCGGCCGGCGGTGCCGAGCGGGGCGGAGACATGAGCGCGGGCGCCGCCGGCCGCCCGCGCCCGCCCGGAGGAGCGGAGCGACGA
>NZ_JBEYFC010000508.1:0-6341 GCF_040634175.1 Streptomyces sp. NPDC007162 | reverse complement strand
CCCATCGGATCGAAGTTCTCGATGGAGCAGACGACCACCACGTTGTCGTGCTTGTCGCGCATCAGCTCCAGCTCGTACTCCTTCCAACCGAGGATGGACTCCTCCAGGAGCACCTCGGTGGTCGGCGACAGCGTCAGGCCCTGACCCGCGATCCGGCGCAGCTCCTCCTCGTCGTGCGCGAAACCGGAACCCGCCCCGCCCATGGTGAAGGACGGGCGGACGACGACCGGGTAGGCGCCGCCGAGTTCCTCGACGCCCGCGATGACCTCGTCCATGGTGTGGCAGATCACCGAGCGGGCCGACTCCCCGTGCCCGATCTTCTTGCGGACCTCCTCCACGACCTCCTTGAACAGGTCGCGGTCCTCGCCCTTGTTGATGGCCTCGACGTTGGCGCCGATCAGCTCGACACCGTACTTGGCCAGGACACCGTTCTCGTCGAGCGAGATCGCGGTGTTCAGGGCCGTCTGGCCGCCCAGGGTGGGCAGCAGCGCGTCGGGACGCTCCTTCGCGATGATCTTCTCGACGAACTCGGGGGTGATCGGCTCGACATAGGTCGCGTCGGCGATCTCCGGGTCGGTCATGATCGTCGCCGGGTTGGAGTTGACCAGGACGACCCGCAGGCCCTCGGCACGCAGCACACGGCAGGCCTGGGTACCGGAGTAGTCGAACTCCGCGGCCTGGCCGATGACGATCGGGCCGGAGCCGATGACCAGGACGGACTGGATATCGGTGCGCTTAGGCACGCTGGCCCTCCATCGAAACTGTGCTCATCAAAGACGTGAAGCGGTCGAACAGGTAGGCGGCGTCGTGCGGGCCCGCCGCCGCTTCGGGGTGGTACTGCACGGAGAAGGCCGGCTGGTCGAGCAGCTGCAGGCCTTCCACGACGTCGTCGTTCAGGCAGACGTGCGAGACCTCGGCGCGGCCGAACCTGGTCTCGCTGACCTTGTCGAGCGGCGCGTCCACGGCGAACCCGTGGTTGTGCGCGGTGACCTCCACCTTGCCGGTCGTACGGTCCTGGACCGGCTGGTTGATGCCCCGGTGGCCGTACTTCAGCTTGTAGGTGCCGAAGCCGAGCGCGCGGCCGAGGATCTGGTTGCCGAAGCAGATGCCGAAGAGCGGGGTCTTCCGCTCCAGGACGGCGGTCATCAGGGCCACCGGGCCGTCGGCCGTGGCGGGGTCGCCGGGGCCGTTGGAGAAGAACACCCCGTCCGGGGAGACGGCGTAGACGTCCTCCACCGTGGCCGTCGCCGGCAGCACGTGCACCTCTATGCCGCGCTCGGCCATCCGCTGCGGGGTCATGCCCTTGATGCCGAGGTCGATGGCGGCGACGGTGAATCGCTTCTGCCCGACGGCCGGGACGACGTACGCCTCCTTGGTGGCGACCTCCTCGTAGAGGCTGGCGCCCTTCATGTGCGGCTGGGCCTGCACGCGCTCGACCAGCTCGGCGTCGTGGGCGATCGCCTCGCCGGAGAAGATGCCGGACCGCATGGAGCCGCGCTCGCGCAGGTGGCGGGTGAGGGCGCGGGTGTCGATGCCGGAGATGCCGACCACGCCCTGGGCGACCAGTTCGTCGTCCAGGGAGCGCCTGGAGCGCCAGTTGGAGGGCACGCGCGCGGGGTCGCGCACGACGTAGCCGGAGACCCAGATACGGCTGGACTCGTCGTCCTCGTCGTTCCACCCCGTGTTGCCGATCTGGGGGGCGGTGGCGACCACGATCTGGCGGTCGTAGGAGGGGTCGGTGAGGGTCTCCTGGTAGCCGGTCATGCCGGTGGAGAACACGGCCTCGCCGAATGTCTCCCCCACGGCCCCGTAGGCGCGGCCGCGGAAGATCCGGCCGTCCTCCAGGACGAGTACGGCGGGAGCCTTGCCGGTTCCCCTTGTGGAGGTCGTCATCGTTCGGCGCCTTCCGTGCTGTTGGTTTTGATCATGGAGTTGATGGCGTCGACCCACTCGGTGTGCTCGGCCGCGTGGTCGGAGCGGAAACCGGAGTCGATCAGCTTGTCGCCGTGCGCCCAGGTCACCACGAGGAGTCCGCCCTCGGTGAGGACCTTGCCCGCGATGCCCTTGCCCAGCAGGGCCTCGCGGAGCGCGTCGGCGGGGATGAAGAAGTCGCTCGCCCCGGGGCGTACGACGTCCAGGCCCGCGTCGGTCAGGGTGAGCTCGGCCCGGCTGCGGGAGCCGAGGCCTTGGGCCACGATGCGGTCCAGCCACTGCCCGGCGGTGGTGGAGCCGTGGTAGCGGCCGCTCATGGTCAGTCTCACGGCACCGGGGTCGTCCGGCGCGCTGGGCAGCGCGGGCAGGTCGCCCTGGAGGGTGCCGCGCCACTTCCAGCCCTCGCGCATCAGCCAGTAGACGAGCGCGACGAAGAGCGCCAGGCCGACCAGCCAGCCGATGCGCGCGGCCCAGTCGGTGACCGCGGCCGACTTCTTGTCGTCCGCCAGCAGGATGAGAGGTGTCACGTGAGCTTCCCGTCCACGAGCGTCGCCTTGCCCCGCAGCCACGTGTGGGTGACACGGCCCGGCAGCTCGCGTCCCTCGTACGGGGTGTTGCGGCTGCGCGAGGCAAAGCCCGCGGGGTCCACCAGGCCACGGTATTCCGTGTCGACGAGGGTGAGGTTGGCGGGCTCACCAGCCGAGACGGGACGGCCGTGGCCGGCGGCCTGCCCGATGCGCGCGGGCTTGACGGACATCCGGTCGGCGACGCCCGCCCAGGTCAGCAGACCCGTGTCCACCATGGTCTCCTGGACCACCGACAGCGCGGTCTCCAGGCCCACCATCCCCATGGCGGCCGCGGCCCACTCGCAGTCCTTGTCCTCGTGCGGGTGCGGGGCGTGGTCGGTGGCGACGATGTCGATCGTGCCGTCGGCGAGGGCCTCGCGCAGCGCCAGCACGTCGCGCTCGGTGCGCAGCGGCGGGTTGACCTTGTAGACCGGGTTGTACGACCGCACCAGTTCGTCGGTGAGGAGCAGGTGGTGCGGGGTGACCTCGGCGGTGACGTCGATGCCCCGGGACTTGGCCCAGCGGACGATCTCGACGGACCCCGCGGTCGACAGGTGGCAGATGTGGACGCGGGAGCCGACGTGCTCGGCGAGCAGCACGTCGCGCGCGATGACCGACTCCTCGGCGACGGCGGGCCAGCCGCCCAGGCCCAGCTCCGCCGAGACGACGCCCTCGTTCATCTGGGCGCCCTCGGTCAGCCGGGGCTCCTGCGCGTGCTGGGCGACGACCCCGCCGAAGGCCTTCACGTACTCCAGGGCGCGGCGCATGATCACGGCGTCGTCGACGCACTTGCCGTCGTCGGAGAAGACGGTGACCCCGGCGGCCGACTCGTGCATGGCGCCCAGTTCGGCGAGCTTCCTGCCCTCCAGGCCGACGGTGACGGCGCCGATGGGCTGGACGTCGCAGTAGCCGTGCTCCCGGCCGAGCCGGTAGACCTGTTCGACCACGCCTGCGGTGTCGGCGACCGGGAAGGTGTTGGCCATGGCGAAGACGGCCGTGTAGCCGCCGCTCGCGGCCGCGCGGGTGCCGGTGAGGACCGTCTCGGAGTCCTCGCGTCCCGGCTCGCGCAGATGCGTGTGCAGGTCGACCAGGCCCGGCAGCAGCACCTTGCCCGCCGCCTCGACGACCTCGGCGCCCTCGGCGGACAGCCCGGCGCCGACCGCCTCGATGACCTCGCCGTCGATCAGGACGTCCTGCGGCTCACCGCCGAGCACCTTCGCACCACGGATCAGGATCTTGCTCATGGGTCCTACTTCTCCTCGATGGTGCGGGCATGGCTGACGGCGGGTTCGTTGCCGCCGAGCAGGAGGTACAGGACGGCCATCCGGATGGAGACTCCGTTTGCGACCTGCTCGACCACGGTGCAGCGCTCGGAGTCGGCGACCTCGGCGGTGATCTCCATGCCGCGGACCATCGGGCCGGGGTGCATCACGATGGCGTGCTCGGGCATCCTCGCCATCCGGTCGCCGTCGAGGCCGTAGCGCCGCGAGTACTCCCGCTCGGTCGGGAAGAACGCGGCGTTCATGCGCTCGCGCTGCACGCGCAGCATCATCACCGCGTCGGACTTGGGAAGGACGACGTCGAGGTCGTACGACACCTCGCAGGGCCAGCGTTCCACGCCGACCGGCACCAGGGTGGGCGGGGCGACCAGGGTGACCTCGGCGCCCAGTGTGTGCAGCAGGTCGACGTTGGAGCGGGCCACCCGGCTGTGCAGCACGTCGCCGACGAGCGTGATGCGCTTGCCGGCCAGGTCCTGCCCGAGCCCGGCGTCCCGGCCGACGAGCCGGCGGCGCATGGTGAAGGCGTCCAGGAGGGCCTGGGTGGGGTGCTGGTGGGTGCCGTCGCCCGCGTTGATGACGGCGGCGTCGATCCAGCCGGAGTTGGCGAGGCGGTAGGGGGCGCCCGAGGCGCCGTGCCGGATGACGACGGCGTCGACGCCCATGGCCTCCAGGGTCTGGGCGGTGTCCTTCAGGGACTCGCCCTTGGAGACGCTCGACCCCTTGGCGGTGAAGTTGATGACGTCGGCGGAGAGGCGCTTCTCGGCGGCCTCGAAGGAGATCCGGGTGCGGGTCGAGTCCTCGAAGAAGAGGTTGACGACGGTGCGGCCGCGCAGGGTCGGCAGTTTCTTGATCGGCCGGTCGGCGACCCGGGCCATCTCCTCGGCGGTGTCGAGGATCAGGACGGCGTCGTCACGGGTGAGGTCGGCGGCCGAGATGAGATGACGCTGCATCTGTCAGGCTCCGTAGGGCAGTTCACATATCGGGAGATTGCGGGCGGACCTGGGCGCGCCGGACCGGCGCGACCCCCTCGGTCCGCTACTGGGCCGGCTTCGCGCCGAGCAGCACGGTGTCGCGACCGTCCTCCTCGGCGAGCAGGACCTTGACCGTCTCCCGCAACGACGTGGGGAGGTTCTTGCCGACGTAGTCGGCGCGGATGGGCAGTTCGCGGTGGCCGCGGTCGACGAGGACCGCGAGCTGGACCGCGCGCGGGCGCCCGATGTCGTTCAGGGCGTCGAGGGCGGCGCGGATGGTGCGGCCCGAGAAGAGCACGTCGTCGACGAGGACGACCAGCCTGCCGTCGATGCCGTCACCGGGGATCTCGGTGCGGGCCAGCGCGCGCGGCGGGTGCATGCGCAGGTCGTCGCGGTACATGGTGATGTCGAGCGAGCCGACGGGGATCTTGCGGTCGGTGACCTGCTCCAGCTTGGCGGCGAGCCGCCGGGCGAGGAAGACGCCGCGGGTCGGGATGCCGAGGAGCACCACGTCGTCGGCGCCCCTGGCGCGCTCGACGATCTCGTGGGCGATGCGTGTCAGCACCCGCGCGATGTCGGGCCCCTCGAGAACGGGCCGGGCATCGGATGCCTGAAGATCGGGCTTTACCTGCTTGTCCATACGAAACGGACCTCCTTCTCCGCCTCACGGGACGGACCTTAAAGGACGTCGGATTTGCGCCATCCACCGTAGCAGGTGGCCCAGAGCCCTCCGATCACCCCCTTGGCGTAATCGGTCACGGCTCGCACGGAAGAGTCGGTGCGGACCATTCGGCTTGACGCAGGAGAGTAACGCTGCGTAACCTCACAGTGAGTTACCAGCCGCGCGGCGGGAACCAAGCCGGCCGCGTCGACACAGTGTCCGGGGAGCCATATGTCCAGCGAATACGCCAAACAGCTCGGGGCCAAGCTCCGGGCCATCCGCACCCAGCAGGGCCTTTCCCTCCACGGTGTCGAGGAGAAGTCCCAGGGTCGCTGGAAGGCCGTCGTGGTCGGCTCGTACGAGCGCGGCGACCGTGCCGTGACCGTGCAGCGCCTTGCCGAGTTGGCGGATTTCTACGGGGTTCCGGTGCAGGAGCTGCTGCCCGGCACCACTCCCGGCGGTGCCGCCGAGCCGCCGCCGAAGCTGGTCCTCGACCTGGAGCGGCTGGCCACCGTGCCGGCCGAGAAGGCGGGCCCGCTGCAGCGTTACGCGGCGACGATCCAGTCCCAGCGCGGTGACTACAACGGCAAGGTGCTGTCGATCCGCCAGGACGACCTGCGCACACTGGCCGTCATCTACGACCAGTCGCCCTCGGTCCTCACCGAGCAGCTGATCAGCTGGGGAGTCCTCGACGCGGACGCCCGTCGCGCGGTGGCCACCCACGAGGACGCCTGACCCGCACCACACCTGAGCAGAAACGTGCCGCCGGGGTGGCCGGAACTCGACAGTTCCGGTCGACCCGGCGGCTTTGTCACTGCGCGACGAGCCCCAGACGGCCGTCAGCCGCCGACGAACCGCACCACCCGCCCCCGTGGGCACAAGAACGCCGGAAGGCCCGCAGCGAGCGGCTGCGGGCCTTCCGGCGTTCCGT
>NZ_JBEYFC010000507.1:0-6373 GCF_040634175.1 Streptomyces sp. NPDC007162 | reverse complement strand
GGTCCCGGCCCGCCCGACCCCGAACCGCCCCGCAAGCGAAGCCGAGAAGCACGAGAAAGACAGGGACGAGAAGGACGACATGAGGGAACCACTGAGCTACGAGATGGCCCACCGTGCGGCCGAGGCCGTCCTGGAGGCCGCGCGGGCCGACAGCCTGAAAGTGTGCGTGACCGTGGTCAACAGCAGCGGTGTCGTCAAGGTCCTGCTGCAGGACGACGGCGCCGGACCGATGGGCGTCGAGACCTCACGCCGCAAGGCCTACACGGCGGCGGTGATGCATATGCCGACCGCGGTGTTCGCGGAGTTCGCCAAGGACCCCCACCTCATCGACGCCCAGCTGTTGGCGATCCCCGGCGGACACCCCATCGTCACCGACGACGGCGAGGTCATCGGCGGCATCGGGGTGGGCGGCGCGGACGGCGCCACCGACGACCGCCTCGCGGCGCAGGCGCTGAAGAGCATCGCGTCCCTGGTGGGCTGAGCGGCCCGCCGACCCGAACGACACACGCACATCGAGAACATGCACACTCGCGATCCTCACCGACGCCGGCTGGGACAAGGTCGTGGCCACTGCCCCCGGCCATGTCGCCGAAGTGCGCCGGCTGGTGTTCCACCCGCTGACCAAGGCGAGCAGCGGCAACTTCGCGAGGCGGCCCGCCGTATCCACCACACGATCAGCCCCGACGCCCCCTGGTCGGGTGACGGCTGACCACCCGAGAGGTTTCGATGTCTTCTGTCCTCAACCCCAAGATACCCGGCGGCGCCTACGACGCCTTCCTGCCCGAGGCCCTGTCCCGTGCCAGCGCGCAGCGGGAGTGGACCCCGGCCGACGGCCCGCTGCCCGCCCTCTACCTCAGCCACGGCGCGCCCCCCACCTTCGACGACGGCCCCTGGCTGCGCGAGCTCTTCGACTGGGCGCAGTCCCTGCCGAAGCCGAAGGCGATCCTGATCGTCTCGGCGCACTGGGAGGACGCTTCGCTCGCGATCTCCGCCCCCGGGGCGGGCACCCCGCTGGTGTACGACTTCAGCGGCTTCCACCCCCGCTACTACCAGATGCGCTACGACACCCCCGATGCCACGGCACTCGCCCACCGCATCGCCGCCGCCATGCCCGACGGTGAACCCCTCTACCAGCACACCGACCGTGGCCTGGACCACGGCGCCTGGGTCCCGCTGATGGCCATGTACCCGACGGCCGACATTCCGGTCCTGCAGATGTCCATGCCCAGCCACGACCCCACCCGCCTGATGGCCCTCGGGTACCGCCTCGCCCCCCTGCGCGAGGAGGGTGTCCTCGTCATCGGCTCCGGCTTCATGACGCACGGACTGCCCTACCTCACCCGGGAGATGTTCACCGACGGTGTCGTCCCCTCCTGGTCCTCCGACTTCGATGCCTGGGCCGCCGACGCGCTCGCCCGCGGCGAGCTCGACGAACTCGCCGCCTACGCCACCAGGGCGCCCGGGATGCCGTACGCCCACCCCACCCCGGACCACTTCCTGCCCATCTTCATCACTCTCGGCACCGCCACCGACCCGGAGGCGCCGGCCCGGACCGCCATCGACGGCTTCACAATGGGCTGCGCCAAACGCTCTTTCACACTGCGCTGATCCGCAGGGGCCAGTCAGCTTGAGGCGGCCGCGCCACCGACGGGGTTGTCCCGTCCAGCTTCGTGACGATGTCGGCCCCTGCCCGGGCATCGACAGGAACGGCGAATGTGAGGAGTCCAGCGCCACGACGTGGGTCGGGTTGTCCGGGAAAGCCGCGTCCGCATCGGCGTTGAATTTCTGCCGCAGGACCGGGCGCACCGTCATGCCGCGCGCAGGTGACGTAGGTGCGAGGGACCGAGCCCCAGCCGTCGCGGGTCAGGGGCGGTGGCCTGGAGCGCGATCCCGGCCGGGGCGTCCGGGGTGAGCAGCCCCAGGGCCGCGTCGGCGAGGGCCGGAGGGATGTCGCCGAAGAACGCGTCCCGCAGCTGCTGGCGGTAGGCGGGGTCGTCGCGGGAGAGGTCGAGGCGCAGGGCGCCGATCGCGGCGGGGTCGGCCCGTACGGAGGGCGCGACGAGTTCGCCGGCGTTCTCGGGCAGCTGCACGTAGGCGATGGCCGGAGTGTCCGAGGCGGGCATGAAGGTGGTGAGGTAGACCGCGTGCGCCACCAGCTCGTGCACCTGCTGGGCCGCCCGGGTCAGTACAGCGCCGCCCATGCTGTGGGCCACCACCGTTACGGGGCCGCCGCGGCCAAGTTCCTTGATCTGCGAGACCAGGAGGTCGCCCGCCTGGTCCAGGTCCGCTCCCGCGACCGGCGAGACCTCGGTGGCCACCGCCTCCGGGTCGTACGCGCGTCGGGTGAGGCACGCGGGCGCTCGGCACGCAGTCCGTGCCCCGCCATGTCGACCGCGACCGCCGGGCGGCCCAGGGCAGCGACGCGGGCGATGACGTCGGTCCAGCACCAGGACACGTGCCAGTAGCCGTGCAGGAAGAGCAGAGGCGTGGCACCTGTGGACAACGATGACTCCTCTGTTCGCCTCGACGACATCGTGTGCGTCGTCAGGAATGTGGAGAGGATTCGACTCGACCGGAACTGGCGCGCTCGAGCCCCATTCCGCCTGGCGGAAGCAGAAAGCGCACCATATCGAGCGCGATTCTCGTCGCGGTCACGTCGTGTACGCGCAGGGCGTTCACGCCTCGCTCGGCCAGGAGCGCGCTGAGCAGCGCCGTCGGCAGGTCACGGTCGGCGGTCGGTGCTTCGGAGGGCATGAGGGAGGCGAGGAAACGCTTGCGCGAGGCGCCCACCATCAGGGGGTGGCCAAGTGCGGCCAGCGCGGGGAGGTTCCGCAGCAGTGCCCAGTTGTGCTCGGCCGCTTTGGCGAAGCCGAGCCCGGGATCGATGACGATCCGGCTCGGCTCGATCCCTGCCGCGCGTGCTGCCCGGATGCGCTGGGAGATTTCGGCCGCGAGTTCGGCGGTGACGTCATCGTAGTGTGCGTGCTCGTTCATGGTTCTGGGTGTGCCGCGCAGGTGACCCAGCACGTACTGGGCGCCGGACTCCGCAACGACAGTGTGCATGTCCGGGTCGGCCAGGCCACCGGAGACGTCGTTGACGATGCGGGCACCCGCGCGGAGCGCGGCACGCGCCGTCGTGGCGTGCATCGTGTCCACGGACACCGTGATGCCCGCCGCGGCGACAGCCGTGACGACTGGCAGGATCCTGGCCGCTTCCAGGCGTGGATCGACTGGGGCCGCTCCAGGCCGCGTGGACTCGCCGCCGATGTCGATGATGTCGGCTCCCGCCCGCGTCAGTTCGTGGGCGTGCCGCACGGCGGCACTGGCTCGCTCGTAGCGCGCCCCGTCGCTGAAGGAATCCGGGGTGACGTTGAGCACCCCCACGATCACAGTGCCGTGTGAGGGGATGAGGCCGGGCATGGTTTCACGCCCGCTCGTCGGTCCGGGTCAGCCCGAGGGATTGCAGCAGCGCCTGCGCTTTGAGGTGCATCTCCCGCAACTCGGCCGCCGGGTCGGAGTCGATCGTGATCCCGCCGCCTGTGCCGAAGGAGGCCCCCCACTCGTCGAGGTGGATGGTTCGGATCGTGGTCGCCAGATCAGCGCTGCCGTCGGCGGCGAAGTAGCCGAAGGCACCGGCGTAGGAACCGCGCGCGACGGACTCCAGATCGTGCAGCAGCTCCACGGCACGCCTCTTTGGGGCCCCGGTCATCGAGCCGGCCGGAAACAGAGCGGCGAAGGCGTCGACCGCGTTCAGCCCTTCGCGCAGGCGGCCACTGACCGTGCTGACCAGCTGATGCACGGTGCGGTAGGTCTCCACCGCGAAGAGTTCCTCCACTGTGACGGTGCCTAGCTCGCAGACGCGGGACAGGTCGTTGCGCACGAGGTCCACGATCATCAGATTCTCGGCACGCTCTTTCGGACTGGAGATCAGTTCCTCCACCATGGCCAGGTCCTGCGCCGTGGTCGCTCCTCTCGGGCGGGTGCCCTTCATGGGGCGCGTGACGACCGTGCGGTCACGGTTGACCTCAAGGAAGCGCTCGGGCGAGGCGCTGAGCAGCTGCGTGGTGCCGATTCGAAGCAGGCCGCCGTGATGGCTGGGCGCGATGCGGCGCAGGCGCCGGTAAACGGACGACGGGCTGGCCGGGTAGGCGGTCCGCCACTGGTTGGTCAGGCAGAGCTGATACGCCTGACCGGCCCGGATCAGGTCCTGGCACCGGCGGATGAGCGTGAGATACCGGTCATCGGGGTGGGCACGCGTCACCGGGCCGGGGGCCCGCGCGGGCGGGGGAGGCAGCGGCGGATGGGCGTACACAAGCGCCTCCGTCGCGCGGAGACGGTCCTGGACCCATTGACGTTCGTCGGCCGGACCGACGACTCGTACCTGCCGGGTGTGGTGATCGAACACGATCCCACGATCCACCAGCACCGCCGCGGCCTGGATCCCCGCCGTGCTGGTGGGGACACCCAGCGACGACACACCGAGTTCGTGCCCGAACCAGCCGACCCAGGCCGGAAGCAGGCTACTGAGCGCCGGAGGCAGCGACTCGCGCAGGAGGTCAAGGATGGGGACATCCACCGTGACGGATGTGGTGGACATGCCGGGGGCCGGGTGCAGCCGGGTGCCGTCCGCTTCGCGCGCCAGCAGGCGGGGGGCCGTCGGGGCCGCCCAGCCGATCAGGCTCGTGCCGTGCTCCGCCTCCGGCCCGTTGTCGAACCAGACGACGTCGTCTCCCGGTGCGGCAAGGGCCAGGAACGCGGTCTCCGGGTCCACCCAGCCTCGAACGCTGGCCGCAACCGACTCCGTGGCGAACACTCGGCGCAGCGCCGGGGCGACGGCGTCCCACCTTGCCCTGCTGCCGGCCGCCGCGGGAGTGCGCACTCGTGCTGGCATATCGTCCTCCGACGGTGTGCTCGGCCCCGCTCATGCGGCTGGGGTGACTGCCCTACCCCCCCGTGTGGGGGGCCTGTGCTCTCGGGGGGACGGCCAGAAGCGGTGTCGGGTCTGCATTCGACCTTGCTCGCATTCAGCGCGTCGCCGCGTAGGCCGCGTTCTCCGCGGCGGTGATCGTGTTGGCCAGCAGCATGGCGATTGTCATCGGGCCGACCCCGCCGGGGACCGGCGTGATCCACCCCGCTGTGCGGGACACCTCGGCGAAGCGCACGTCGCCGGTCAGGCCGTCCTCGGTGCGGTGGATGCCGACGTCGATGACGGCCGCGCCGGGACGCACGTGCTCGGCGGTGACGAGGCCGGGAATGCCCGCGGCGGCGACGAGCACCTCGGCGCGCCGAGTCACCTCCGCCAGCGCACGCGTACGCGAGTGGGCGATGGTCACGGTCGCGCCGCGGCGCAGCAGCAGTTCGGCGGCCGGATGTCCCACCAGCTCGGAGCGGCCGATGACCACGGCCTCGGCGCCGTCCAGCCGGACTCCGGCGGAGTCGAGCATCCGGATGACACCGCTCGGGGTGCAGGGCCGAAGTCCCGGCAGGCCTCGGGCCAGCAGGCCCTGGCTCGCGGTGGTGAGACCGTCGACGTCCTTCTCCACCGGGATGAGGTCCACGAGGGAGTAGCGGTCCAGGCCCGGCGGCAGCGGCAGTTGGAGCAGGATGCCGCTGACGCGAGGGTCATCGGCGAGCTCGCCGAGCAGCGCGGCCACCTGCGCGTGGCTCGCGTCGGCGGGCAGGTGGTGATGGAAGTCCTCCAGCCCGGCTTCCGCTGCCGCCTTCCGCTTGCGGCGGACGTACACCTCGCTGGCGGGGTCGTCACCGATCAGGACCGTGGCCAGGCCGGGCGCCCATCCGTAGGCCGCCGTGAACCCGGCGACGCGTTCGGCGGTCTCCTTGCGGCTTTCCGCGGCGAGTACGGTGCCGTCGATGATCGTGGCGGTCATGACGCGAACACAATGGTCGAGTTGCCCTCGCGAAGGACCCGGTCCTCGGCATGCCAGGCGACCGCACGGGCGAGTACCAGGCGTTCGACATCCGCGCCGCGCCGCACCAGGTCACGGGTCGTTGACGCGTGGGAGACCCGCACGACGTCCTGCTCGATGATGGGTCCCTCGTCGAGGTCCTCGGTCACGTAGTGCGCGGTCGCGCCGATCAGCTTCACGCCGCGGTCCTTCGCCTTCTGATACGGGCCGGCGCCGATGAACGCCGGTAGGAAGGAGTGGTGGATGTTGATGATCGGCACGCCCACGTCCCGGATGAAGTCACCGGAGATGATCTGCATGTAGCGCGCCAGGACGACGAAGTCGACGTTGCCCTGAAGCAGTCTGAGATGTTCCTCGTGGAACTCGTTGTCCGCGGCGAGGATCGCGACCAGCGGGGCGGCGGCGGTCTTCTTCTGGTTGCCCTCGGACATGTGCTGCACCAGGCG